>JASHVQ010000254.1 GCA_030044485.1 Methylovirgula sp.
ACGCCGGCGACGGCCGGAGACGAGGCGAGATAGACGATCGTCTCCGCGCCCTTTTCGGGGGAGATTGCGAAGCGCTGAACGAATTTGAGCAACGGGCTGACGACGCCGCCGCTCTCATGGCCGAAGCGCGTCGCAACGACGCCGGGATGCAGCGAATTGGCGGTGACGCCCGTCCCTTTGAGGCGGCGCGCCAGTTCGCGCGTGAACAGGATGTTCTCGAGCTTGGCACGGGCGTAGGCCTGGATGCTGGTGTAGTTCTTTTCGGTCTGCAGATCGTCGAGGTCGAGCCGCGCCCCCCGGTGCGCATCGGACGAGGTATTGATGATTCGCGCCTGACCGGCGGCGAGAAGCTGCGTGCGCAGTCCCGCGGTCATGACGAAATAAGAGAGGTGGTCGAGCGCGAACGTCTCCTCGAAGCCGTCGCCTGTGACGACGCGCTTGGCAAACATCGCCCCGGCATTGTTGACGAGCACGTCGATGCGCGGCTCGGAAGCGGCGATTTCGGCGGCGACGCGTTTCATATCGGCGAGCTGCGCCAAATCGCCATAATGCATCTTGTGCCCGAGGCCGGGCGCTTTTTCCGCGAGTTTTGCGAGTGTGGCCTCGCCGCGCTCCTTGCTGCGCGCCACGGCAATGATCTGCGCGCCCATGCCGGCGAGTTCGAGGGCGGCGACTTCGCCGATCCCCGAAGTTGCGCCGGTAATCACCACTGTCTTGCCTTGCATCATCGAGCCTCATGAATTGGGATCGACGCAAGGCAGCTCGGACTATTGCGCCGGCACCTGCGTCTTCAGGGTCCGATAGATATAGTCGGAGGCCGGCACATTTGCATCGACCTCGTCGAAAGTCGCTGCAATTGCTGCAACTTTGTCGTGATAGGGCGAGAGATGGCAGATCGGGTCGGCATTGCGTGCGTCGCCCGTCAGCGCCAAGGCCTGGCAGCGGCAGCCGCCGAAATCAATGCTCTTGCGCGGGCAAGAGCGGCAAGGTTCGAGCATCCAGTCGGTGCCGCGATAGGCGTTGAAGGCCGGCGAATTCGCCCAGATGTCTGGCACCGAATGTTCGCGCACGTTCCAGAATTCGAGGCCGGGGATGGTCTCCGCGGCGTGGCACGGCAAAACCCGGCCATGCGGCGTGACGTTCAGCGTGCGCTTGCCCCAGCCGCCCATGCAGGCCTTGGGATATTTTGCGTAATAATCCGGCGCCACATGGTCGACGACGATCTTGCCGGCATAGACCTCGCGCAGGCGCTCGACTTCGGCGACCGCCTTGTCGACCTGCGCGCGCGACGGCATAAGCGCTTTCCGGTTGGCGAGCGCCCAGGCGTAATATTGCGTATGGGCGATCTCGACGCGGCGCGCGCCGAGTTCGACGGCGAATTCGACCATGCGCCCGGCGCGCGCGATATTGGCGCGATGGATGACGGCATTGACGGTGAGCGGAATGCCGACCTCGTTCACCCATTTGGCGACGTCGATCTTGCGCGCGAAGGCGCCCTTATAGCCGGCGATCCGATCGGCGGATTCAGGCAGGGCATCCTGGATCGAAAGCTGCACGTGATCGAGCCCGGCTTCCGCCAATTCGCGCATCCTTTCCCGGGTGATGCCGATGCCCGAGGTGATGAGATTGGTGTAGAGCCCGACCTTCTTGCAATGCGCGACGATCTCGACAAGGTCGCGCCGCGCCGCCGGCTCGCCGCCGGAAAGATGCGCGTGCAGGACGCCGGCCGCAGCGGCTTCGGAGAAGACGCGCTTCCAGGTCTCGGTGTCGAGCTCCCCGGCACGCGAATCGAGTTCGATCGGATTGGAGCAATAGGGGCAGCCGAGCGGGCAGCGATGGGTCAGCTCGGCAAGAATGCCGACCGGAGCCGGGACGGGCGTCGGCGTGGTCTCGCGGGCATTCATAGGTCCACCATCCGTTTGGCGGCGAGTTCGCCGAGCAGCGTCTTGACGTCCGTTTCGATCTGCGCGCGCTCGGCCTTGAACTGGGCGGCGAGATCGTCGACGATTTCGCTTAATGTGGCAATACCGTCGCAGCGCTTCAAGATTTCGACCGCTATCGCATTCGTCTTCAGAACCCTTTCGGGCGCGAGCAGCAGCCATTCGCCGCGTGTTTCGTCATGCTTCAAATGCACGCCGCGCGGCAGGCGCGGCTTCGAATCTGCGCTGATCGCAGCCGCCCCGCTCATGCGGCCTTGCCACGCACGGCGACTTTCGTGCCGGGCACCCAAGCATCGGGCGGGAGCGCCTTGTCCACATAGGCGCCCCAGAGCGCGTCAAGCTGCGACCAAAGCACGTTGCACTTGAATTCCAGCGCCTTGATCGCCGCGTCCTGCGCGGCGCGCGTCTTGGCATGTTGCTTCACGTAAGCGAGCGCCCATTCCGAATCGCGCTTGGCCTGCGGCGGGCGCTGCGAGAAATAGGCCAGCGTCTCCTTGCTGACGAAATCGTAGCTCGCCAGCATGCCGCTCATTCTTTCGGCAATGATGGTCGGCGAGAAAAGCTCGGTCAGCGACGAGGCGACGGCCTCGACCGGGCTGCGGGTGCGGCAGAATTCGACATAGGCATCGACCGCGAAACGCGTCGCCGGCAGGATGCCCTCGGTGGAGATCACGTAGTCGCGCGGAAAGCCGAGGCTGTCGGTGAGTTTCAGCCAGCGCTCGATGCCGCCGTCGCCGGGGTGAAGGCCGTCGTGGTCCTCGATGCGCTTGCGCCACTGCCGCCGATCTTCGGTGTCGGCGAGGCGGGTCAGGACGGTCGCGTCCTTGATGGGAATCATCGACTGATAATAATAGCGGTTCAACGCCCAAGCCTGGATCTCTTCATAGGTGCATTGGCCGCTGTACTGGCGGCGGTGGAAACGATGCCGGTTGTGATAGCGTTCGGCGCCGACGTTGCGCAGCGCGGCTTCCAATTCCTCGGGGCTCAAAAGCTTTGCCTCACTCATAATCTTACCTCCATGCCGTCAAATGCGATTTCCCAGCCCGCCGCTTCGGCCTTGGCGCGCTCGGGCGAATTCTCGATGAGAACCGGGTTCGTATTGTTGATATGCACATAAATCTTGCGGCCTATGCCGAGATCGTCGAGGCGCTGCATCGATCCGTTTTCGCCGCTCATCGCCGTATGGCCCATGCGCCACGCCGTCTTGGTCGAAAGCCCGAGCCGCAGCATTTCGTCGTCGGTAAAGGTCGTGCCGTCGAAGAACAGAAGTTCGGCGCCGCGCAACCGCTGCCGCAAGCCAGGCGTCACCTTCGCGCAGCCGGGAATATAGAAGAAAGTTTTCGTCGCGTCGCTGACCTCGAGGCCGAGCGTCTCCTCGCCCTCGGCGCCAATCTCGACGTCCGCGCCTTCGCGGTAAAGCGGCACCTTGCCCGGCACGGAAAAGGGCGTGACCGCGATTCCCGGGAGGACCTCGACGCGGCTTTCGGGGACAATCTGTTTCAAATGCACCAGCTCCCTGTTCAGGACGCCGAAAATGCTATTTTCGGTCACCTCGGCGAGCGTCGCGCTGCTGCCGAAAACTCTGAAGCTCTGTTGCTCGCGCAAAGCCAGCAGCCCGCTGATGTGATCGACGTCGCCATTGGTCAAAAAGACCGCGGCGATGGGCGATTGCCGGCCCTTGCCGTGCGGGTGCAATTGCGAAGTGGCGATGATCTGCTGGCGAAGGTCGGGCGAAGCGTTGAGCAGCAGCCAATTTTCACCGTCGCCGCTGACCGCCAGGCTCGACTGAGTGCGTGGGCTTACGCGCCGATCACCACTCCACGCGAGCCGGCAGACGGGACAGAGGCAATTCCATTGCGGGAAGCCTCCCCCGGCTGCCGATCCGAGGACGATGATACGCAACCCTATCGTCCATTT
>JASHVQ010000255.1 GCA_030044485.1 Methylovirgula sp.
TGCTCGGCACCAAACAATCCGGCATGCCCGGGTTCAAGCTGGCGCGCCTCGACCTGCACGGCGACCTCCTGAAGCTTGCGCATGCCGAGGCGCGGCATATTGTTGCGACTAACCCCCGGCTCGAAGGCGCGCCTGGCAAAGCATTGCTGCTTCTGCTGCACCTCTTCGAGCGCGAGGCGGCGGTGAAATTGTTGCAGGCCGGCTGACATGACGATCCGATCCGCGCCGCCCCGCGCCCCCGCCGTTTTCGCCGATGCGGCGTCGGCCGTGATCGCGCCCTATGTCGGCGCCGATCTCTTTGCCGGCTCTGTGCTCGTCGCCCGCGGCGGCGCGCCCCTGCTGCGGCAAGGCTTCGGCCTGGCAAACCGGGAATTGAACGCGCCGCATGGACCGCGCGGCAAGTTCCGGCTCGGCTCGCTCACCAAGCAATTCACGGCGGCCGCGATCCTGCGGCTTGCCGAACGCGGCCTCCTCAAGCTCGACGATGCGATCGCGCGGCATTATCGGCAAGCGCCCAAAGCCTGGCGCGACGTCACGCTCTTTCATCTTCTGACGCATACGTCTGGGATCTTCAGCTACACGTCGCTGCCCGGCTTTTTCAAAACTTTGGCGCAACGCGATCTTGCGCCGCGCGAGATCATTGCGCTCATGGAAAATGCGCCGCTCGAATTCGCCCCCGGCGCGCAGTTCAAATATTGCAATGGCGGCTATGTCATCCTCGGCCATGTGATCGAATGTCTGAGTGGGCAGCGATACGGCGACCACATCCGCGCCACCATCCTTTCGCCGCTTGGCCTCGCCGCCACGGACTGCGAAGACGCCCGGGCGCTTGTTCCGGCCTGCGTGCCGGGCTACCGCCTCAGGAAAGGTCGCATCGAGGCCGCCGCTTACATCGCCATGAGCCTGGCGCACGCCGCGGGCGCGATCCATTCGACCGTCGACGACCTTCTCGCCTGGCAAAGGGCATTGGCGGGCGCCCGGCCCATCGGCGCAAGCTCGGTCGGACTCATGTTCAAAGATCATGGCCATGGCTATGGCTTCGCGTGGGGCGTCCAACGCCAATTCGGGCGCCGCCATTTCGTCCACGCCGGCGGCATCAACGGCTTCAGCGTGGTGCTGAGCCATTATCCCGACGACGACCTGACGCTCGTCGTGCTCGCCAATATCCAGGCCGCGCCCGTGCAGAAGATCGCCCGCGACCTCGCCGCGCTCTACTTTGGCGTCGCGCAAGACGAGCACGACGTCGTTCTCGACGCCGCTTTGCTTGCCGATTATGTCGGCGCCTATCGGCTAAGGCCGGGCCGCGTGCTGCGCGTCACCCAAGAGGGCGCGCGGCTTTTCGCCGAAACGGACGAGCATGGTCGCCAGGAGCTCCACGCCCGCGACGATCATAACTTCGTCGTCAAAATGCTCGATTGGGAAATCCGCTTCGAGGCGGACGGGGTCGAGCCGGCAAGCCGCGCCGTCCTGCGGCGCGACGGCAAGGCGCTGAGCGCGGAGCGGATCGGCGGGGAGTAAAGATTACTCGTCGTCGATCTCGACGACGTCGTCCGCCTCGTAGGCGGCGCGCCCCATTCCGCCGGGGCGCAATTCGCGCGGCAGCGGGAAGAACACGCTTTCATCCGCGGTCGAGACGATTTCGACATCGAGCTCGAAACGTTCGGCGAAGGCGTTCATGATCTCTTCGACCAGAACCTCGGGCGCCGAGGCGCCGGCGGTAATACCCACCGAGCCGACATTCTGGAAGAGATCCCAATCGACATCGTCGGCGCGCAGAACGAGGCGCGCCAGTTTGCAGCCGGAGCGCTCGGCCACTTCCTTCAGCCGTTGCGAATTCGACGAATTGGACGAGCCCACGACGATCATCGCATCGACAACCGGAGCGATGCGCTTGACGGCCTCCTGGCGGTTGGTGGTCGCGTAGCAAATGTCTTCCTTATGCGGGCCGATGATGTGCGGAAACCGGCGCGTCAGGGCATCGACCATGCTGCGCGTGTCGTCGATCGACAGCGTCGTCTGCGTCACGTAGGCGAGATTGCCTTCATCGACATTCTCGAGCTTCTCGACGTCTTCGGGCGTCTGCACAAGAAGGATCGAGCCTTTCGGCAATTGTCCGAGCGTGCCGACCACTTCCGGGTGACCGGCATGGCCGACGAGAATCACCTGGCGGCCGCGCTTGTAATGCAGCTCCGCCTCGCGGTGCACTTTGGTGACCAGCGGACAGGTCGCATCGAGCGCGAAGATCTTGCGTTCCTCGGCCTCGGCATGGATGGATTTCGGAACGCCATGCGCCGAGAAGATCACCGGCCGGCTCGTATCGGGAATTTCGTCGAGTTCTTCGACGAAAATCGCGCCCTTCGCCTTCAGCCCCTCGACCACATATTTGTTGTGGACGATCTCATGGCGCACATAGACCGGCGCGCCATAGATGCGCAGCGCCTGTTCCACCGCGTCGATAGCGCGCACGACGCCGGCGCAAAAGCCGCGCGGCGCGCAGAGAAAGATGCGCAGCTTCGGCTTCTCCGAAGGCGTGGCCATTTCCGACAGAACTGCCGCCTCTTGCATTCGGACCAATCCGCCGTTTAAGTTAAGTGTCTGTATTTACTATATATTGTCAGGGATCCCGCCGACGGCGAAATGCCTTGCCTCGCCTGTTCTTGTGGGCTTCGCACCCCTGGCTGTCAAGTCTTAGGGGCTTCGCCGCGCCGCGTTCGCGCGCATTTACATCTAAGTGGCAGTGCAGCCCGTTCCATGCGTCATGCTAGCGCTTCGCCGCGAAAAAGCCCTTGAGCAGGTCGCGCGCCTCGGCTTCGCGAATTCCCCCATAGGATTGCGGGGCATGATGGCAGGTCGGTTGGGCGAAGAAGCGCGGCCCGTTCTCGACGGCGCCGCCTTTCGGGTCGGAAGCCGCCCAATAAAGACGCCGCAGGCGTGCCAACGAGATCGCCGCCGCGCACATGGCGCAAGGCTCAAGCGTCACATAGATGTCGCAACCGGCGAGCCGTTCGCTGCCGAGCCTTTCGCAAGCGGCACGAATGGCCAGCATTTCGGCATGTGCGGTCGGATCCTTCGATGCGAGCGTCCGGTTGCCGGCACGGGCGATGATCTCCCCATCGCGCGCCACGACAGCGCCGATCGGCACTTCGCCGCGCCCAGCCGCGGCAATGGCTTCCGCGAAGGCTTCGCTCATCGGATCGGTACCGGCCATGGGCGCTCCGGATTCGCTCTCTTGAGGCGTTCTGCTATCAAGCGGCATGGACGAAGATAAGCCTGAAAATGACCGCCCGGCGAATGGCGCCGCTACTTTAGGGGAGCGGGGCGAGCGTGTCGCCAAGGTCATGGCGCGCGCCGGGCTTTGCTCGCGGCGCGCGGCGGAGGCCTGGATCGGGCAAGGTCGCGTCGCGATCAATGGGCGCATAATCTCGAGCCCGGCGATCAATGTCGGCCCGCAGGACAAGGTCAGCGTCGACGGAAAGCCTCTGGCACAGCGCCAGCGCACTAGGCTTTTCCTGTTCCATAAGCCGCGCGGGCTGGTGACGACCAACAAGGATCCGCAAGGGCGCAAGACAATCTTCGAATATCTCGCCGCGCGCCATCCCGCGGCCCCTCGCCTGGTCAGCGTCGGACGGCTCGACATCACTACCGAAGGCTTGCTGCTGCTCACCAACGACGGCGGCCTGGCGCGCCTGCTCGAACTGCCGGCAACCGGCTGGCTCAGGCGCTACCGCGTGCGCGCCCACGGGACGATCGATCAGACAAGCCTCGACCGCCTCGCGCATGGTTTGACGCTCGACGGCATGGATTATGCCGGGATCGAAGCCAAGCTCGACCGCGTTCAAGGCGCCAATTGCTGGCTGATTGTCGGATTGCGCGAAGGCAAGAACCGCGAGATCAAGCGCGTGCTCGAACATCTGGGCCTGGCGGTCAACCGGCTGATCCGCGTCTCTTTCGGCCCATTCCAGTTGGGCGATCTCGACGCGGGCGACCTCGAAGAAGTGCGGGCCCGCGTATTGCGCGAGCAACTCGGCCCGGCTTTGCTGCGCGAAGCGCGCGTCGATCTCGATGCGCCCTTGGATGGGTCGATCCCGGGCGCGGCGAAGCCGGAACGCGAGCTTCGCCGCGCGCGCGTTCCAAGGCCGCGCCCAGCGCTGGAGCGCGCGGAAAAGGACAGGC
>JASHVQ010000023.1 GCA_030044485.1 Methylovirgula sp.
TCGGCTTGAAGGTGAGGCCGAGCACGGCGATGGTCTTGCCGCGCACCGAGCCGCCGCAGGCGGCAAGCACCTTGCGGCCCATGGCGCGCTTGCGCTGCTCATTCACGGCGGCGACCGTCTCCACAATGCGCACCGGTGAACCGTTGTCCTGCGCCGTCTTGATCAGCGCCTGCGTGTCCTTCGGGAAACAGGAGCCGCCGTAACCCGGCCCGGCGTGCAGGAACTTGGCGCCGATACGGTTGTCGAGGCCTATGCCGCGCGCCACCTCCTGCACGTCGGCGCCGACCTCTTCGCAGAGGCTGGCGATCTCGTTGATGAAGGTGATCTTCGTGGCGAGAAAGGCATTGGCCGCATATTTGGTGAGTTCCGAGGTGCGCCGGTTGGTGACGAGGATCGGCGCCTGATTGAGATAAAGCGGCCGATAGATCTCGCGCATCACATTCTCGGCGCGCTTGTCCTCCAAGCCGATGATGATCCGGTCGGGGCGCTTGAAGTCGGAGATCGCCGCGCCTTCGCGTAAAAACTCTGGATTGGAGACCACCGCGATGTCGATGCCGGGCCGCGTCTCGCGCATGATCCGCTCGACCTCGTCCCCCGTGCCGACCGGCACGGTCGATTTGGTGACGATCACCGTAAAGCCTTCGATCGCCGCCGCGATGTCGCGCGCCGCCTGATAGACATAGGAGAGGTCGGCATGGCCGTCGCCGCGCCGCGACGGCGTCCCAACCGCGATGAAGACGGCCTCGGCGCCACGCACCGCCGAGAGGTCGTCGGCAAAGGACAGCCGGTTCTGCCGCACGTTGTTCATGACGAGTTCGGAAAGACCGGGCTCGTAGATTGGCATTTTCCCGGCCTTGAGGGCTGAGATCCGGCCCGAATCCGTGTCGATGCAGCAGACCTTATGTCCGAAATCGGCGAAACAGGCGCCGGAGACGAGGCCCACATAGCCCGAACCGACCATGGCAATTTGCATATTCCGCTCCTGGGCGCCCGACTCCGCGAAGAGGATTGCAGCCGGACGCTTGCCGGTGCCATCGTCGGTGTAGATAAGTCAACCTCCGGGCACAGACATCGGCAAGCCCCGGCCGAAAAACCCCGGGATCGGCCCCGCAACGCCTGCCGCACATGGGAGCTAACATTCTGATGAATATGTCATATTATCGCCCTCCGCGGCGTGGCGCGGCACAGAGCGGAAAAGTTTTATGACGGAAATATTGCGCCCCGACCTTTGCGTGCTCGGCGGCGGAGCGGCGGGCCTTGCGGCGGCCCGCGCCGCCTCGGGATTGGGCGCCGAAGTCGTGCTCATAGAAAAGCGCGCGATCGGCGCCCATGCCGCCGAACCGATTGCTCTCCAGGCCTTTTGCGCGGCCGCCAGGGCTGTCGCGAAGGATGGTGCCGCGAGATTTGGCGTCGGCGGCGAACCGCGCATCGATTTCGGCCGGCTGCGCGCCCAAATCAAAGATACGATCGCGCATTTCGCTCTCGACAACGCGGCGGCGCGGCTCGCCGCCTTGGACATCAGGATCATTCGCGGGCTCGGCTCCTTCACGAGCCCGACGCGGCTCGAAGCCGGCGGCTTCTCGATCGAGGCGCGCTATTACATCGTCGCCACGGGCGCAACGCCCGCGCTGCCCGCCATTGCCGGATTGGAACTGTTGCGCCCGCTGGCCGCCGACGAGCTTCTGCTTGGCGCAGACTTGCCCAAAAGCCTGATCATGATCGGCGCCAACTCCGATGAACTTGCGCTCGCGCAGGCTCTGGCGCGGCTTGGCACGCGTGTCGCAATCGTCGCTCCCGGCAAGATCCTGCCGGACGAAGACGAGGAACTGCTCGCACCCGTGTTGACCCGCATGCGGCGCGACGGCGTCGTCATTCACGAGCAGGCCGAGATTCTCAGGCTCGAACCGCAGCGCGTCGGCCTGCGCATCATCCTCGGTCCGGACGCCGCGGCCATCGACGCCTCGCACCTCTTCGTTTCCGCACAGCCAATTCCCGCGGTCGAAGGCTTTGGTCTGAAGAACGCCCATGTCGGCTATGGTCCCGAGGGAATCAAGACGGACGCCGAAGGCAAGACCAGCAATGCGCGCATTCGCGCCATCGGCGCGGTCGCCGGGGGCTCTCCTTCGGCAAGGCTCGCCCATCATCAGGGCGAACGCGTCGCCGCCGTCCTGTTCGGGCCGCCGCAAGCCATAGCGGCACCCGTCGCGCGCGTCACCTGCACCGATCCGGAGATCGCCTCGATCGGGCTTTCCGAGGCCGCGGCCAAGGTCCAGCACAAATCGATCCGCATGCTGCGCGCGGCTTTCTCCGAAAGCGAGCGGGCCCGGGCCGCGTTCGGCGCCGCCGGCCATGTCAAGATCGTGACCGATTCGCATGGTCATATCCTGGGCGCGGGCATCGTCGGCCCGCAAGCGCGCGAATTAATAGGGATTTTCTCCTTGGCTATCGCCAAGCATCTGAAGGCTCCCGACCTCGACGCGGTTCTTTCGAACGCGCCGACTTTGACGGAAGTCTGCCGGACGGCGGCGCTTGCATCGGCGCCGCAACTCGGCAAAGCTTGGCTGGGGGCGCGCTTTAACCGGTAGGGGCATCATAGGCGGAGACCTATGCGGGATTTCGTCACCATAGATCAGAAGCGGTCCGAAGACGGCGGCAAGGGCACC
>JASHVQ010000024.1 GCA_030044485.1 Methylovirgula sp.
GCGCATTCTTTCTCGTCGGCGAGGAGATCGGCGGCGAGCCGCGCGTCCTCGGCGGCGCTCTTGCCGCGCCAGCGCGTGCCGGCTATCGGCCGGATCGTCACTTTGCCGGCGCGCACCCGCACCAGAATTTCCGGACTCGAGCAGACGATCTGGAAGTCGCCGAAATCGAGATAGCAGAGGAAGGGCGCCGGATTGACGCGGCGCAGCGCGCGATAGAGTGCGAAGGCCGGCAGCGCGAAGGGTGCCGTGAAACGCTGCGAAAGCACGACCTGAAATATGTCGCCGGCGCGGATATATTCCTTGGCGCGCTCGACCATGTCGAGAAAGCGCGTCTCGGGCGTGTTGGATTTGGGCGCAACCTGAAGCGCCGCAGCCTGGATGTCTTCGTCCTGCAGGTGCGCGCCTTCGAGACAGGCGACGACCGCCTCGATCCGTTCGCGCCCGCTTTCATAGGCGGCCTTGACCGCGCCGTCGGGCGTCGGGCGCACGGGGGTGACCACCCAGATCTCGTCCTTGACGCCGTCGAAGACGACCATCACCGTCGGGCGCAGCATGATCGCGTCCGGCACGCCGATCGGATCGGGCTTGGGCGGCGCAAGCCGCTCCATCTGCCGCACCATGTCGTAGCCGAGATAGCCGAACACGCCCGCCGCCATGGGCGGCAGGTCTTGCGGCGCATCGATGCGCGACTCGGCGATGAGCTTGCGCAACGAGTCGAGCGGCGGCTCGGGGCAGGGCGTGAAAGAAAGCGTGTCGGCGAGCGCGGCGCGATTGATTTCGGCTCTGTCGCCCAAGCAGCGCCAGACGATGTCGGGGTCGAGGCCGATCATCGAATAGCGGCCGCGCGCCCCGCCGCCTTCCACGGATTCGAGCAGAAAGATCCGACCGGCGCGGTCGGCGGACAATTTCAGGAAGGCGGAGACGGGGGTTTCAAGGTCGCCAACGAGGCGCGTAGAGAGAAGCGACGCGGTTCCGGCTTCGTAGGCTTCGGCGAATGTCGCAAAGGAAGGCTCGATCATCCTCCGTCATTCCGTATCGGGCGACGCGCCGAGGATCGAAGCCAAGGCCTGCTGATTGATCTCGACGCCGATCTCGCCCTGCAATTGGGTCACATATTCGGCGGTGAGATCTTCGTGGAGCGCCGTCTTCATCTGGTCGGTGATGTTCTGGAAATCCGGACGATTGAGGTTGAGGGGTGGCACTTTCGCGTCGGTGACTTTGAAGAGGATGCGGCCGTCGGCCGATGCCGACGACCCGGCCGTGTCGACGGGCCGGTCGAAGACGAGCTTCAGCATCGTCGTCGAAAGATCCTGCGGATCGGTGCGCTTGATGTTGGCGACGTGGTTGATCGCGGCATTGCCTTGCGAGGCGGCAACCGCCGAGAAGGCTGCTCCGCCATCGAGCTGTTTGACGAGCTCGGCGGCCTTGGCCGAAAGGCGCTTGCCAATCTCGTCGTCGGACCAGGCTTGCGCGACCTTGTCTCGGACTTCGGCGAAACTTTGCGCGCGCGCCGGCTCGATGCCCAGAACGTCGAACCAGATCGTCCCGCCATCGCGCGTGCTGAGCGGCTCGTTGTCGACGCCGACATCCGAGGCAAAGACGGCTTTGACGAGCGCCCCGGGATCGTCGAGGCCGTCAACGGCGGCTCCCGACTTGTCGAGGCCGTTTGCGTCGATGGCATCGATAGAGCGCGCCTGCAGCCCCACGCCTTGCGCGGCTTCGGCGACCGACTTGCCGTCGGCGCGCTCGTCCTCGATCTTGTCGTGGATCGTGTTCATCTGGCCCGTGGCGCGGCCCAAAGCGATTTCTTCGGCGAGCGCCGCCTTGACCGCGAAAAGCGGCTCGACGATCTCCGGAATAACCGTCTTGGCATAGAGCAGCGCGAAGCCGAATTGCGTCTTCACCGGCTTCGAAACGCCGCCCCGGGGCAGAGCGAAGGCCGCCTCGGCGATCGCCTTGTCGGCCAGATCCGTTTTGGCCACCATGCCGAGGTCGACGTCGTGCGTCGAGAGCTTGCGCTCGGCGACGAGCGCATCGAAGCTTTCGCCGCCGGAGAGCTTGGCAAAGGCCGCATTGGCAGAGCCCTCTTCGTGAAAGACGATCTGCTCGATGTCGCGGTGTCCGGGCTGCGTATAACGCGCCGCCTTGACCGCATTGTAGCGCGCCAAGACGTCGGCATCGCTGATCGCGTGAGTTGCGATGAGTTGGCCCGCAAGGCTCTGCGGCGTGACCACGAGAACGCTGATCTTGCGATATTCGGGGGCGCGATAGACGTCGCGGTGCGAGTCGAAATAGGCCTTGAGGTCCGCCTCGCTCGGCGTCGGGGGCGCTCCGGCGGCGCTTTTGGGAAGAACGAAATAATCTATGCTGCGTGTCTCGTTGTAGTAGCGATTGATGAGATCGAGCATCGCCGTCGGCGCAGCAAGATTCTTGTGCAGTGCGCCAAGGATTTCGTCGCGCAGATAGCCGGAACGTTCGACGCCGACGAAATGACTTTCGCTCACGCCCGCGTCGCGCAGCCGTTCCTCGAAGAGCGTATGGTCGAACCT
Source organism: Methylovirgula sp. (assembly GCA_030044485.1). Taxonomy (GTDB): domain Bacteria; phylum Pseudomonadota; class Alphaproteobacteria; order Rhizobiales; family Beijerinckiaceae; genus Methylovirgula. Next base: position 2,550 of record JASHVQ010000024.1, read on the forward strand.
TCCGTCCGCACCCTTGAAGGCTTGATCGGCGAAAATGCGCTGCGCCACCGCCTGGTCGGACATGGCGAGGCCGAGGCGATGCGCCTCCTGATCGAGCACCGCATCGCTGATCAGCCGGCCAAGCACCTGCCGGTCGAGTCCCATCGCATGCGCCTCTTCGGCGCTGATCGCGCGGCGCTGCTGCTCTTGAACTTGCAGCAACTCGTCCTGGTAGGCGTCGCGATAGGCCTCGGTCGTAATCTCGGCCGAGCCGATCTGGACCAGCCTGTTTGCGCCAAAACCCCGGAATATGTCGGCGATCCCCCAAAAGCCGAAGGCGATGATGAGAAAGCCCATGACCAGGGCCATAATGATGCGGCCGACCCAGGTTTGGCTGGAGGCGCGCAAAGCGTCGAGCATATTGGGAACTCTCCGGAAACTTGGCGCGGCGGACTATAGGGAGCCGATCTTGCCCTTGCAACGCCTCGGCCGGACGTGCAGGAGATCGAGGTTGGGGGCTCCGCCGCGCCGCAGCTTCGACTGTAGCGAAGCGCGAAAGGGCCGAGGCAACGGGGTTTGTCATGTCGCAGCGACGGCCGCTTGTCGCCGGAAACTGGAAGATGAACGGGCGACCGGCCGATCTCGCCGAGGTCGCCGCGATCCGTGCCTTGGCGCCCGAGTCGGGCGGCGCCGAACTCCTCGTCTGCCCGCCCGCCACGCTTTTGCTCGAGGCGGCGCGCCTCTGCGCCGGATCGCCCGTCAAGGTTGGCGCGCAGGACTGTCATCCCGGCGAATGCGGCGCCCATACCGGCGATATTTCCGCCGAGATGCTGAAGGATGCCGGCGCCTCCTATGTCATCGTCGGTCATTCCGAGCGGCGCAGCGAACATGCCGAGAGCGACGCGCTCGTCCGCGCCAAGGCCACGGCGGGCTTCAGGGCTTGGCTCGATGTGATCCTATGCGTCGGCGAGACACAGGCCGAGCGGGCCGCAGGCGCAGCCCTGTCGCGCGTGGCGGCGCAGCTCGAAGCGTCTCTGCCGCATCGCGCTCCGGCCGAGCGCCTCGTCGTGGCCTACGAGCCCGTCTGGGCCATCGGCACGGGGGTGACGCCGACACGTGGCGATGTCGCCGAAATGCACACCTTCGTGCGGCGCGAGCTGGAGCGACATTTTCCGGGCGCGGGCCGGCAGATCCGCATCCTCTACGGCGGCTCGGTAAAGCCCGCGAACGCCGCCGAGCTTTTGAGTCTCGACAACGTCGATGGCGCGCTGGTCGGCGGCGCGAGCCTCAGGGCCGCGGAATTCATGGCGATTGCCGAGGTTTGCCGGTGGCGGCCGGAGGCTTGAAGCGGCCCTAGCCAGAGAGCATGTCTCAGTGTAAGAGGCGGCCTTCCTTCGAGGTTTTCATGCAAACCGTTTTGATCGTCATCCACATCATGGCGGTGATCGCGCTGATTGCGACGGTGCTCCTGCAGCGCTCCGAGGGCGGCGCCTTTCTCGGCACCGGAAACGCCGGTTTCATGACCGGGCGCGGCCAGGCCAATGTGCTCACCCGCGCCACGGCCATCCTTGCCGGCTTGTTCTTCGCGACGAGCCTTGCCTTGACGATCGTCGCCAATCTGACGCGTGCGCCACACTCGATTCTCGAAGGCGTGCCGCCGCCGCCCGCGCCGGTCAGCGCGCCGGCCGTGCCCGCGGGGCAGGGCAGCCTCATGGAACAGATCCAGAAGTTCCAGCAAGAGCGCCAGCCACAGGCGCCTGTCGCGCCCGAAGCGCCGCGCTCGCAATAGGTTACGTTGTCAACAGGAAAGCGCGCCGCGGCGCGGCGGGCTTTGCCTCGGGGCGCGGCATTTGGCGCAAAAAATCCCAGAAAAAGGCTCCCCAAATCGCCGGAAAGAGGATAAACGCGAAGGCCCATGGCGCGGTATATTTTCATCACCGGCGGCGTGGTCTCCTCCCTCGGTAAAGGACTAGCCTCGGCGGCGCTCGGCGCGCTTCTCCAGGCGCGCGGGTATTCGGTGCGGCTGCGTAAGCTCGATCCTTATCTCAACGTCGATCCGGGGACGATGAGCCCCTATCAGCACGGCGAGGTCTTCGTCACCGACGACGGGGCCGAAACGGATCTGGACCTCGGCCACTACGAACGTTTCACCGGCCGCCCGGCGACGCGCGACGACAACATCACGACGGGACGCATCTACCAGGAGATCATCACCAAGGAGCGGCGTGGCGACTATCTTGGCGCAACCGTCCAAGTGATCCCGCATGTGACGAACGAGATCAAGGAATTCATCCGGCGCGGCAACGAAGGATTCGATTTCGTCCTCGTCGAGATCGGCGGCACGGTCGGCGACATCGAAGGCCTGCCGTTCCTCGAAGCGATCCGCCAGCTCGGCAACGATCTGCCGCGCGGCCATGCGATCTACGTGCATCTGACATTGATGCCCTATATCCCGAGCGCCGGTGAACTGAAGACCAAGCCGACGCAGCATTCGGTCAAGGAATTGCGCTCGATCGGCATTCAGCCGCAGGTCATCCTCTGCCGCACCGACCGCGAAATCGCCCGCGAGGAACGCCGCAAGATCGCGCTCTTCTGCAACGTGCGCGAAAGCGCCGTGATCGAGGCGCGCGACGTCGCCTCCGTTTACGACGTGCCGCGCGCCTATCACGCCGAAGGCCTCGACCAGGAAGTGCTTGCCGCCTTCGGAATCGAGCCGGCGCCCAAGCCCGACATGAGCCGCTGGAACGCCATCACCGAGCGCATTCACAGCCCGGAAGGCGAGGTGACGATCGCCATCGTCGGCAAATATACGGGCATGAAGGACTCCTATAAGTCGCTGATCGAGGCCTTGGCGCATGGCGGCATGGCCAATCGCGTCAAGGTGCGGCTCGATTGGATCGAGTCGGAGGTCTTCGAGGACAGCGATCCGGCGCGGCGCCTCGAACATGTCGACGGCATTCTCGTGCCGGGCGGCTTCGGCCAGCGCGGCGCCGAAGGCAAGATCCTCGCGGCGCGTTTCGCGCGCCAGCGCAACGTGCCTTATTTCGGCATTTGCTTCGGGATGCAGATGGCGGTGGTCGAAGCCAGTCGTTCGCTGGCGGGAATTGCCGACGCCAATTCAACCGAATTCGGGCCAACTCCCAATCCGGTCGTCGGCCTGATGACCGAATGGATGCGCGACAATGAATTGCAGGTGCGCGCCGCCGAAGGCAATCTCGGCGGCACGATGCGGCTCGGCGCCTATGCGGCGCATCTGAAGGAAGGATCGAAGATCGCCGGCATTTATCAAGCGACCGAAATCTCCGAACGCCACCGGCATCGCTACGAGGTCAATATGGCCTATCGCGAACAGCTCGAGGACAAGGGCGTGATCTTTGCCGGCCTCTCGCCGGACGGACTTTTGCCGGAGACCATCGAGCTCGCCGGCCATCCCTGGTTCATCGGCGTCCAATATCATCCCGAGTTGAAGTCGCGGCCCTTCGCGCCGCATCCGCTGTTCTCGAGCTTCATCGCCGCGGCGGTCGAGCAGAGCCGGCTGGTGTAGAGGTGCGGCCGTCGCAGGCTGAAATCTTGCAGAGCGCCTCCAAACCGCCGGCGTCGAGCCGGGCAGAGCGGCGGCCGCGCTCGGCAATCATCCGCCATTTGCGCCGATCGCCAGACTCGCGCGCTTGAAAACCGCGCTAAGCTTCGGGCCGACGCAATTAAGGACCTTCGATTAAAGACCTTCGACGCAATCGCCAACGCCGGCAAAGTCAGCGAATGTTGAGCGCGCCGAAAGGCCGCTTTGTCGCGGCTCGCGAAAATGTGCTAATCTCGCTAGGAACGTTTGGACCACTCACGCCCTTACCGGACTGACGCGAAAGGGATCCTTATGAAACTTCTCGTCTCTGCCCTGGCATTCGGCTTTATGGCGGCCTCGGTGCCGGCGGCCGAAGCGAGCTGCGCGCCGGGCGCGCATTGTGCCATGCACGTCGCGCATATACACCATCATCATTACTATGCTTACGGCTATCCCT
>JASHVQ010000025.1 GCA_030044485.1 Methylovirgula sp.
TCTTGAGATTGAGCGGGGAGATCGCCATGCGTTCGAGCCCGGCGGGCTCGGCATAGCCGGTGATGTAGTTGAAGATGCGCGAGACATCGCGCCCGATCACCGGATCGGCGGTGAAGAACGAAATGTCCGTGTAAAGCCGCGCCGTGACCGGGTGATAATTGCCGGTGCCGACGTGGCAATAGGTGGCGAGCGAACCCGATTCGCGGCGCACGACCATCGAAAGCTTGGCATGGGTTTTCAGCGCGATAAAGCCGAAGACCACCTGCGCGCCGGCGCGTTCGAGATCGCGCGCCCAGCGAATGTTCGCCTCCTCGTCGAAGCGCGCCTTCAGTTCGACGAGCGCGGTCACCGACTTGCCGGCTTCGGCCGCCTCGATGAGGGCGCGCACGATGGGACTGTCGTTCGAGGTGCGATAAAGCGTCTGCTTGATCGCCACGACATTCGGATCGGCCGCGGCCTGATTCAAGAACTGCACGACGACGTCGAAGGATTCATAAGGGTGATGGACGACGAGATCCTTCTGCTTGATCGCCAAAAAACAGTCGCCGCCGTTCTCGCGCACCCTTTCGGGGAAGCGTGGGTTATACGGCTTGAATTTGAGTTCGGGGCGATCGACGTTGACGAGTTCGGAAAGTTCGTTCTGCGCCAGCATTCCGTCGAGCACGAAGATTTCTTCGGGCACGACGTCGAGTTCCTCGGCGACGAAATTGCGCAATTGCTCGGGCATGAGCGCATCGACTTCGAGCCGTATGACCGAGCCGCGGCGGCGGCGCTTCAAAGCGCTTTCGAAGAGAAGCACGAGGTCCTCGGCCTCTTCCTCGACCTCGATGTCGCTGTCGCGAATGACCCGGAAGACGCCCGAGCCGCGCACCAGATAGCCGGGGAAGAGCGCCTGGGTGAACATGCCGACCAGGCTTTCGAGCGTGATGAAGCGTTGCCCGTTCGCCCCATCCGGCATGCGCACGAAGCGCCCGATCCTGGCCGGCAATCTGACGAGCGCCTTCAGATATTTGTTGTCGCGCGGCTGCACGAGTTCGAGGGCCATCGTGAAGCCGAGATTGGGGATGAACGGGAACGGATGCGCCGGATCGATGGCGAGCGGCGTCAGCACCGGAAAGACGTGCAGCAGGAAATAATGTTCGAGCCAAGCAACGTCCGCGGGTTCAAGTTCCTGCGGATCGACGAGGACGATGCCCGCCTCGCGCAATTCACCGCGCAGTTCGCGCCAGCGGCGCTGCTGCTCGGCGGCGAGCAAACCGACCCGCTCGCGGATCTTCACCAATTGTTCGGCCGGCGTCAGTCCGTCTTCGGAAGGAGTCGAGACGCCGGCGCGCACCTGACCGCGCAGGCCGGCGACGCGCACCATGAAAAATTCGTCGAGATTGTTGGCGGAGATCGACAGGAAGCGCAATTGCTCAAGCAGCGGGTGGTTACGGTTCGAGGCTTCCTGCAGCACGCGCCTGTTGAATTCGAGCCAGGAAAGCTCGCGGTTGATGAAACGCTCCGGCGAATGGGCGAGTTCGGCCGGGCGTTCGGCGAGGCTGCCGAGCTCGTTCATGATCGGAATCGAGGCGGCGGGCGATGACGTTCCCGCCAAAGCCGGGTCGGCGCCGGCGCGCGGGTCCTCGGAAACTTCCGGATTCTCCGACGATCTCAAGCTTTCGCTGCCCGACGGCACTCTTGCCTCCTGGAACTGGCCTCAACTCACCGGAGGCTGCGTCTTACCTGTGATATTATCATGACTTGATATGGAACAGCATGGACGGAGTTGCAAACCAATCCCGCAGCGTAAACGCGCCGGGCTAATCCCCAACTCTTTGGGTCAAAAAGTTAACCGCGCCCTTTCGGAAGAGCCTGTGGGCGGCGGGCACGCTCGACGGCCGTTCCCCCACAGACATGTGCGCAATTGGCGCTGGCGGAGCTCACCTCATTCGGCTACTTAGGCCGAGCGGGGGTGAGGAGGAAACATGAAGACGCTTCTCGGCGCAGCCTTGTTGGGAGCCGCGTTCTTTGCCCTGCCCGCAACAGCCCAGACCAGCGCGGCGCCGCCTGTCAAATGCCGCGTCGCCGAGATCAATCCGGTCACCAATCACGCGCATTGCATCGATCCGATCGGCGCCCCGCTCGACGTGGCGGCGGAGAAGCCCTGCCAAGGCATGCATCACGTCGGTTCCGGAGCGTGGACGATGACGAACGGCTGCGATACGACGCCCAACCCGCCTCCGAATTGATGAACCTCGTCGCGGCCGAGCGATTAAGCGCGCTCACTCGTCGCCATGGGCGCGCTCGTCGATCGTGATCGTCTTCAAGCTGGAGAAATCGACGGAGACGGGCTGCTTCTCGCGCGCCGCGGCAAGTTGAAACGTCTTGATGACGTGTTCGAGCCGCCGATATGTCTCCTTATATTCCGGCGTCTTTTCGGAAATGCCGAGCGGCTTGAGGCAAAATTCGATGATCTCCCGCGGCCTGTTGTATTTGCTCATGCCTGTCTCCTTGCGCGTTCGCGACGATCGCTCTTCAGGTTGCGGGAAATCCGCCTTGGAAGACGAAATGCTTTTGCGGATGGCGGCCGTTGGGGTGCTCTCTGGCTTGCAAATAATCCGGGAGAACGGATTTGTCGGCGCGCCTGCCGACGGCAACCGCCGCCTCGGGCCGATAATCCTCCGGGATCTTGAGATCGACAATGGTGCGCGCCACGTCGAAGCCGGCCATGCCGTGCGTTGCATAACCAAGCCGCAGCGCCTCGAGCGCGAAATAGGCCCAAGCCGCGCCGGCATCGAAAGAATGGGTGCGCGACGCGGCGACCTTGTCCGTTCCCGAAACCGGCTGCGTCGTCTTGGAGAGGACGATGACGAGCGCGCCGGCATTCTTCGCCCAGACGCGATTGCCCTCGACCAGGAGGGCGAGGAATTTGTCGAAATCCGGCGTTTGACCCAGCGCATAGAGAAAGCGCCAGGGCTGCAGATTGCTGGAGGATGGCGCCCAGCGCGCCGCCTCGAACATGGTGCGCAGATCGTGTTCCGGCACCGGCTCGCCCGTGAAGGCGCGCGGCGACCAGCGCTCGAGGAATTGCCGATCGATCGGATAATCGGCGACGCGTGGATTGGCTTGGCTCATCAAACTCCCCAGGCGGGCAATTATAGCGCGACGCCGCGCTCATGCACGCTTCGCATCCGACCGGCCGCCGCGCAACCCGTAGAGAAAAAGCCCGCGGGCCGGCAGACATTCCGGTACAGGGTCGTAGCCCGAAGTTCCCCAAGGATGGCATCGACAGAGGCGTGCCGCGCCTATGAGCCCGCCCGCCCAGAGCCCATGGCGGGCGATAGCCTCGTCCATATAGGCCGAGCAACTCGGTTCATGCCGGCATTGGCGACCGATGAGCGCCGAGAAACTGAGCTGATAGGCGCGAATGAGATAATGGGCAGCGCGGCGGGCCGATGTCGAGCGCATCTCCGGCCGACCGGCGTCCGAGCATTGCGGCTCTGACGCCGCCTCCTCATTCGGCCGCATGCGAGGCTCTCGCCTGGATTTGCTCGGCCGCGTCGAGAGTTGCCTCGAAGGTGAGCATGGTCGAAGCGTGGCGCGCCTTATAGTCGCGCACCGGTTCGAGGATCGCGATCTCCGCCCATTTGCCTTGCGGCGGGGCCCCGTTTTCCTTGAGCATGGCGCGAACTTCGTCGCGCAATCGGCGCAGCTCCGGCAGCGTGACGCCGACGACGTGGCGCGCCATGATCGAGGCGGCCGCCTGGCCGAGTGCGCAGGCCTTCACTTCATGGGCGAAGTCGGTGACCTTGCCGTCGCGCATGACGAGATCGACGATCACCGTCGAGCCGCAGAGTTTGGAATGGGCGCGCGCCGTCGCGTCGGGCGCGGCAAGCCGCCCTTGGCGGGGAATATTCGCCGCCAATTCAAGGATCTTGGTATTATAGACCTCGTTCAGCATGGCTCGGGCGACAAAGCGGCCGGGATGACGGCGCAAATTAAATCCTATATAGGATATAAAGGCTTGGCGAACGAGATTTGAGGAGATCTTCTGCTGCCAAAATGACCGCAACGACCTTGCTTGGCGAGGCTTGCACCCATAGATCAACGCTCAGGAGGCACCACATGGATGACGTGGTTAAGTCCTTGCTCGCCCGCCAGCAGCAGCCTAAGCCCGCCGCAACACCCCCGACCCGCCCGACCCGCGAAGAAGCCGAAGCCGCCGTCCGAACCTTGATCCTTTGGGCGGGCGACGATCCGACGCGGGAGGGGCTGCGCGATACGCCGTTGCGCGTCACCAAGGCCTATGAGGAATTTTTCTCCGGCTACCGCGCCGCCGCCGGCGACCTGCTGTCGCGCGTCTTCGAGGAAGTGCATGGCTACGACGACTTGATCCTCGTCCGCGACATTCCCTTCTCCTCGCATTGCGAGCATCACATGGTGCCGTTTTTCGGCAAGGTGCATGTCGCCTATTACGTGGGCGAGGAAGGCGTCGTGGGCCTGTCGAAACTGGCGCGGCTCGTCGACATCTATGCGCGCCGCCTGCAGACGCAGGAGGCCTTGACCGCGCAGATCGTCGCGGCGATCGAACGCTATCTCAAGCCACGCGGCTGCGCGGTGATGATCGAGGCCGAACATATGTGCATGTCGATGCGCGGCGTCCTAAAGCAGGGCACGATGACTGTGACCAATCAGTTCACCGGCGTCTTCCGCGACGATCCCGCCGAACAGGCGCGTTTCCTTACCATGGTGCGCGGCAAATAGGTCTCGGCCTTCTCCGGGACCTCGAACCGCGCCAGCCCGGAGCAAGAATGGCCCAGCCCTTCCCCGTTGCCGAAAGCAAGAGCGAACTCGAAGAAGGCGCCGTCTTTGCGCCGCGTTTCGATTCGCAAGGCCTGATCGGCTGCGTCGTCATCGACGTGCGCGACGGCGCGGTGCTCATGTTCGCCTATATGAACGAGGCGGCGCTGCGGCTCACGCTCGAAACGGGTGTCGCGCATTATTGGTCGCGGTCGCGCCAAAACCTGTGGCGCAAGGGCGACACATCCGGCCAGCAGCAAAAGGTGAAGGAGATCCGCACCGACTGCGACCAGGACGTCCTGTTGCTCAAGGTGGAAGTGAGCGGCGATGGCGGCGCCTGCCACACAGGCCGACGCTCCTGCTTCTATCGTCGGCTTGCATCAGGCCGCAACGGGGTAACCCTCGTCTTCGACGAAGGCTGACGTCGCGGCGCGAAGCTGCGACGCGAAAACGCCGCCCGAACGGGCGGCGTTTGGAAGAGTTTCGTCTGCGCCTCGCCTATACGGAGGCTATATATTCGCGCATCGCCGAATGTTCGTTCTCCATCTCGGCGAGCCTGAATTTGACCGCGTCGCCGATCGAGATGATGCCGGCGAGCCGGCCGTTCTTCATGATCGGCACATGCCGGAAGCGGCCGGAGGTCATCTTCTCGACCGTCTCGAGCACCGTTGCGTCTTCGGTCGCGGTGAAAACCTGCGTCGTCATATGCATCGAGGCCGCATCGTCGAGCGCCTTCGCGCCGCGTTGGGCGACTGCCCGAACGATGTCGCGCTCGGAAAGAATTCCGAGCAGGCTGCCTTGAACATCGGCGATGACCACCGCGCCAACGCCGCGCGCCGCGAGTATTTCCGCGACTTCCTTCAAGGTTCTGTGCGGCTGCGCCGTTAAGACCTCACGGCCCTTGGTCGCGAGTATCCGCGCCACAGTCATTTCACCCTCCTCTTTGGTCGCTGTCTCAGCGTTTCCCGATTCCCGTCCATCGCTCTGCGGCGATTGGAGGCTCTCAGCATGCCCTTCTTCAACCGAAGGTGCAACATCTAAGGTTCGCGCATCGATTCGCCCGTCTCCGGATCGAACTCGCTCAAACCTGCGTGCTTGGCGGGAAGATTCCAGTAGGTCATGCGATTAAGCCTCGAAGTTAAGGTTGACGTTTGCGACCGATGCATCGCGATATCGCGGAAGCGTTCGCGTTCGCAGCCTTGCGCCCTTCGCGCCGCGCAGGGCGGAAGGAGTGCGATTTCATGCACTTCGGAACGAGGTTGGCGGCGATCCGCTTTTAGGCTTCGGGTAGCGTTAAAGCGCTGCCAAAGTTCCCATGCGCTGCAGCAAGAGCGGCGGCCTCCTAGACGAGCGGCGGCAGGTCATTCTGCGGTGCATCAAGAGGCGGCGGATGCAAAGCGGGCGGATCGAACAGGGGAAAACCGAAGAGCCCGAGCAGAAAGCCGCCGATATGCGCCTGCCAGGCAATCGTCGTATCGATGAAGCCGAGCGGGCCGGCACCGACACCGAACAAAAAATTTGCGACAAACCAGAATATGAGAAAAGCCATGGCCGTGCGGTTTCGCAGAATCGCGACCATCGACAAGGGCGGCTGACGATAGGCAAGTTGCGCTTGGCGCGGATCGCCGAAGCCGAAACTTTCGCCGAGCGCGGCGCCCGGCTGGAACACAAAGCGCAGCGCCGCCCCCATCGTGCCCGAGACAATGGCCGAGGCGCCGATCACCGGCTGAAGATCGTCCATGTGCGTGAGGAAATGTACGAGCGCGCCGGCAATCGCGGTCGCGATGCAGAAGACGAGGAAGCGAAGATTGCCGAAGCGGCGTGCCACGGCCGCCCCGAAAGGAACGAGCCAAAGGCAGTTCAAACCGACGTGCGCCCAGCTCGCATGCAGAAGCGCGTAGGTGACCGGCGTCCACCAGAGCGGCTGGCCGTCGCCGAGAAAGAGCCGGTCGATCTCCAGCTGCGACGCGCCGGCGGAACGCGCCGCATCGAGCGCCGTCGCAATCCGATCCGGATCGAAGGCGAAAGTGAATCGTCCCGGCACGAAAGCCAGATGCGTGAGGATGGCGACATCCTGGTCAACGGGCAGCAGCGCGCGCAGCGCGTGGATGCCGACGAACAGCGCGACCAGCGCCACGACGACAAAGGGAATGTTGAAGATTCTTTCGCGCTGGCGCACGCGGTGCTCGCTTTCGGACTAGTCCACGTCCTCCACCTCGGCCGGCCCGCCGCCATAGACTTTCTGGGCGAGCGCCGCCTCCATGAAGGGTGCGAGATCGCCATCGAGCACGTCGCTCGGCGAGCTCGATACGACCCCGGTGCGCAAATCCTTGACGAGCTGGTAGGGTTGCAGAACGTATGAGCGGATCTGATGCCCCCAGCCGATGTCGGTCTTAGCGGCTTCGGTCGCGCTCGCCGCCGCTTCGCGCTTTTCCATCTCGCGCTCGTAAAGCCGCGCGCGCAGCATGTTCCAGGCGGTGGCACGGTTCTTGTGCTGCGAACGCTCGCTTTGGCAGGCGACGACGATGCCGGTCGGAATATGGGTGATGCGCACCGCCGAATCGGTGGTGTTGACATGCTGCCCGCCGGCGCCCGACGAGCGATACGTGTCGATGCGGCAGTCGGATTCTTTCACGTCGATCGTGATGCGGTCGTCGATGACCGGATAGACCCATACGGAGGCAAAGCTCGTATGCCGCCGCGCATTGGAATCGAAGGGCGAGATGCGCACCAGGCGATGCACGCCGGATTCGGTCTTCGCCCAACCATGCGCGTTGTGGCCCTTGACGAGCAAAGTTCCCGATTTGATGCCCGCTTCCTCGCCCGGCGTCTCTTCGATGATTTCGACCTTGAATTTCTGCCGCTCGGCCCAGCGGATATACATGCGCAGCAGCATGCGCGCCCAGTCGCAACTCTCCGTTCCGCCGGCGCCGGCATGAACCTCGATATAGGTATCGTTCTGATCGGCTTCCCCGGACAGCAGCACCTCGATCCGCCGGCGCTCGGCTTCCCTCTTGAGGTTGCGTAAAAGGCCGAGCCCTTCCGCTTCGGCGGCGGAATCCGATTCCGCTTCGCCCAATTCGACGAGCGTCAGCGCATCCTCGAGTTCGGATTCGAAACGCGCCAGCGAACCCAAGCGATCTTCGAGCTCGGTGCGCTCGCGCATGATCTTCTGCGCGGCTTCGGCATTGTTCCAGAGGCTCGGGTCTTCGGCCTTGGCATTCAGCTCCGCGAGCCGGCGCGTGGCGGCGTCGACGTCAAAGATGCCTCCTCAGCAATCCCATGGATTGCTTGATCGATTGTGTGAGAGCTTCGGCTTCGGCGCGCATGGGATCCCGGAATCGTTATGATTAGATAGTCAGCCGCCGCGCGGCTGTAAACCGGCCGCTATCCGCGCGGAATTTTCAGTAAAGGCCGCCCGTTCCGGTGCCGAGCTTCTGATCGGCATTGGGATCGACCGAAAGCGCGTTCGGAGTCTCCGTTCCGGCCGGGCCGTAGTTGAACGTGTCGGGCGGCGCGGTACCGGGCTTGAAGGCCTCGAGGATCGTGCCGGGCCCGGTGGCGCGCACGCCGGTTTCGTAATCGACCGAGATGAGCTTGATGCCGGGGGGCACGCGGAAGGGAATGTCGGGCTTGTCTTTCAGCGCCATTTTCATGAAGTCGCGGAAGATCGGCGCGGTATAGAGCGCGGCCTGCGCGGAATCGCCGAGCGAACGCGGCCGGTCGTAACCCATGAAGACGCCGACCGCGAGATCCGGCGAATAGCCGACGAACCAGAGATCCTTGGCATCGTTGGTCGTCCCGGTCTTGCCGGCGAGATGCTTGCCGACGGCGAGGATCGCCTGTCCCGTGCCGCGCTCGATCACGCCTTCCATGATCGAGGTGATCTGATAGGCGGTCAGCGGATCGATCACCTGCTCGCGATTGTCGATGAGCGTCGGCTCGTCCTGGTTGTCCCATTTCTGCGCGTCGCAGCCTTCGCAGATTCGCTGGTCATGGCGGTAGATCGTATGTCCCCAGCGGTCCTGGATCCGGTCGATGAGCGTCGGGATGATCCGCTTGCCGCCGTTGCAGAGCATCGAATAGGCGGTCGTCATGCGCATCAGCGTCGTCTCGCCGGAGCCGAGCGAGAACGACAGATAGGGCGGCAGATCGTCGTAGATGCCGAAGCGCTTGGCGTATTCGGAGATGAGCGGCATGCCGACGTCGCGAGCCAGCCGCACCGTCATCTGGTTGATCGAATGCTCGACGGCGTAGCGCAGCGTGTGCGGGCCGCTCGATTTGCCCTCGAAATTTTCCGGCGTCCACATGCCGAGGCCGGGGCCTTGATCGATCGAGACGGGTTCGTCGAGTTCAATCGACGACGGCGTATAGCCGTTGTCGAGCGCCGTGGCGTAGACGAAAGGCTTGAAGGACGACCCGGGCTGGCGCAGCGCCTGGGTCGCGCGGTTGAACTCCGACTGGTCGAAGGAGAATCCGCCGACCATGGCGAAGACGCGGCCGGTGAACGGATCCATTACGACGATCGCCCCGCTGACCTCGGGGATCTGCCGCAGCCTGTATTCTCCCGGCTTGCCGTCCAACGGTTCGGCATAAATCACGTCGCCAGGGACGAGCATCGATCGTCCCTTCCGGCTTGCCCAGCGCAGGCCGACGGGAACGAGCGTGCCCGTCTCTCGTTGCATGCTGACTTCGCCCGACGGTTCCTTCCCCGGCTGCAGGCCGATGCGCAACTGCTTGTCGTCGCCGTCGAGCACCACGGCGAGCCGCCAAGGCGCGACATCGCCCAAAGCCGGCACGTTGGCGAGCGGCGGGCCCCAATCCTGGCCGATATCTATATGCCGCATGGGCCCGCGAAAGCCGTGCGCTTCGTCGTAGCGCACCAGGCCGTCGACCAAAGCGCGGCGCGCCATGAGCTGCATTTTCGGATCGAGCGTGGCGCGCACCGAGAGCCCGCCTTCGTAGAGCTTCTTTTCGCCGTAGCGGTCGAGAAGCTCGCGCCGCACCTCTTCGGTGAAATAGCCGGCGGCGTAGGTGTTGGGCGAGACGACGCGCAGCGTCACGCCGAGCGGTTCAGTCTTCGCCTTCTCGCCGTCCTGCGGGCTCACGTATCCGTTCTCGACCATGCGGTCGATCACCCAGTTGCGGCGCTCGATCGCCCGCTCGCGCTGCAGGAAGGGATGATAATTGTTCGGCGCCTTAGGCAGAGCCGCGAGGTATGCGGCCTGGGCCACGTCGAGTTCGTTCACCGACTTGTCGAAATAGTTGAGCGCCGCCGCAGCGACGCCGTAGTTGCCGAGACCGAGATAGATTTCGTTGAGGTAGAGTTCGAGGATCTTTTCCTTCGAATAGGTCGCCTCGATCCGGAACGACAAAAGCGCTTCGCGGATTTTGCGTTGGAAGGAGCGCTCGCTGCTCAAAAAGAAATTCTTGGCGACCTGCTGCGTGATGGTCGATGCGCCTTGCACATGCCGCGTGCCTTGGATGAAGACGATGCCGGCGCGAAGGAGGCCCTCGAAGTCGATCCCCGGATGGGTATAGAAATTCTTGTCTTCGGCCGAGATGAACGCCTCTTTGACAAGCGGCGGAATCGCCGAACTTGGCAGATAAAGACGCCGCTCCTTGGCATATTCGGCAAGCAGGGATCCATCGGCCGCATGCACGCGCGTCATCACCGGCGGTTCGTAATTCTTGAGCTGCGTGTAATCGGGAAGATCCTGCTCGAACTTCCAGATCACGATGCCGGCCGCGGCTGCGCCGATGACGAAGATCATCGCGCAGGTGGCGAAAGCAAAACCGAGAAACCGAGCGATAAACCGCATAGGGAATTAAGCCGTTTGGACCCGCACCGGCATGGCTTTAAACCGCTTCGCTGCAACTGCCGCGCACAAATGCCCGCCACTCGGCAGGCGTCGGGCCGGAGCAAGGGACCTCGTGCGGTGCTTTTGTGTTGATAGTTTGACGCTGAGCCGCGCACGGTGCCGCAGACATAACCGAACCGCATATAGCGCTATCGTTCGCGACCCGCCACGGGCAAGCTTTGCGTTATTTAACGTCGC
>JASHVQ010000026.1 GCA_030044485.1 Methylovirgula sp.
AGCGGCCGTTGCCGTCCATGATGATGCCGACATGAATCGGGACTCGCCCGGGCCAGGCCCGGGGTTTCATCGCGGTGTTCGCCTCCATCATGGCCGCATTTTCCTTGCCTCGGCACGCAAGCTCCCCGCCGGCTTGCCGGCCAACCCCAGCAGGAGCGGCGCGGCGCGCGAAGATGGCGAATGAAATTGCAATTGCATCTCACGTTTTCAAGCGGCGCGGCCGACGAAGAAGCGCCTTGCCTCCATGCCGGCGATCCTACACCTGCATGATTTCCTTTTCTTTGGTCGCCAAGGCAAGATCGATCTCGGCAATATGATGATCGGTTGCCTTTTGCACTTCGGATTCATGGCGTTTTTCGTCGTCTTCGCTGATCCGCTTGTCCTTCAAAAGCCGCTTCAACGCATCCAGCCCGTCGCGGCGCACATGGCGCACGGCGACGCGCGCCTCCTCCGCATATTTGTGCGCGACCTTCACCATTTCCTTGCGCCGCTGCTCGTTGAGTTCGGGAATGCGGATGCGCAAAACCTGCCCCTCGACGACCGGCGACAAGCCGAGATTGGCGTCGCGGATGGCCTTGTCGACGGCGCCGACCATCGACTTATCCCAGACCTGAACCGAAAGCATGCGCGATTCCGGCACCGAAATCGTCGCAAGCTGGTTGATCGGCATGGATTGGCCATAGGCTTCGACGTGAACCGGTTCGATCAAGCTGACCGAGGCGCGTCCCGTGCGCAGTCCGCCGAGTTCGTGGCGCAGCGATCCGATCGCGCCTTGCATGCGGCGTTTAAGGTCGGAAAGGTCGAAAGCTTCGTTCATCTTGAGCCTTGCTGGACCCTTCGGCGCCCCGCGGTCGCCGGCAAGATCGGCGAGAAGCGAGAACGGCAGCGCCGCCGAGAATGGCCGGGATCGCCCCCGCCATCGGCGCCCGATATCATCATAGAATCGGGCGATTTGCTACGTGATTTCCAGCCTCTTGGGCTGCGGACCACGGCCGGACGGGGACGCACCCGGCATTAACGCTTTCAGGGCTCGACCAGCGTCGACTTGCCCTTGCCGATAAGCGCCGCCGAGATCGCGCCTGGCTCCTGGATCGAGAAGACGACGACCGGTATGCGCGTCTCGCGGGCGAGCGCGAAGGCTGCTGTGTCCATGATGGCAAGATTCTTGGCGATGGCCTCGTCGTGAGTCAGGCGTTCGTAGCGCTTCGCTTTAGGATCGCGCTTCGGATCGGCGGAATAGACGCCATCGACCTGGGTGGCCTTCATGATGACGTCGCAGGAAAGTTCCGCGGCGCGCAGCGCCGCTCCCGTGTCGGTCGTGAAGAAAGGATTGCCGGTGCCGCCGGCCAGCACGACCACCCTGCCCTTGGCGAGATGATGCAGCGCCGCCTGACGCGAATAGGGCTCGCAAAGCGCCGGAATGGGAATGGCCGAAAGAGCCCGCGCCGGCTGCCCCTGCTTCTCGATGGCATATTCGAGGGCCAGAGCGTTCATGACCGTCGCCAACATGCCGATGGAATCGGCGCGCGCCCGCTCGATGCCTTTCTCGGCGCCGGCGATGCCGCGGAAGAAATTCCCGCCGCCGACGACGACCGCGGTCTCGACCCCGAGCCTGGCGGCGCCGGCGAGATCGGCGGCAATCCGGTCGAGCGTCGCGGCGTCGAGCCCGTGGCTTGCGGGGCCCATCAAGGCTTCGCCGGAAAGCTTCACGACCACGCGGCGCCATTTGGGCACTGTCTCTTTCATGCGCTCATCCCGTCCAAGAGCCGGCCCCTGCGTTCTACCCGATAGCGGCGCACATCCGAAGCCGAATTGCGGGATTTCACCAGGGTTTCGTCGTCCTCTAGCGGGCTTGGCGCTCGAGGAGAAAAGTTGCGCTTCCGCCGCAAGCGCGTCAAAAAGGGCCGGAAGCTTCGGCCGCGCAGAGATGACACATGGGCGAGCGCCTCAAAATCCTGATGATCGAGGACCATCCGATCGTGCGCGACGGTTGCCGGCTGATCTTCGACCGCCGTTCCGATTTCGCACTGATCGAAGCAAGTTCCGCTGGGGAAGGAGCCGCGGCCAATCGTGAGTCGCGGCCCGACATCATCGTCCTCGACCTCGGACTGCGCGACGGCAACGGATTTGACATGATCCCCGGCCTGCTGGCCGACAACCAGGCGGCGCGGATCATCATCTTCAGCATGAACGAGACGGCGCGTTTCGTGCGCCGCGCCCTCGACATGGGGGCGCGCGGCTACATTACCAAGAACGACGATCCGAACACGATTCTTGCGGCGATCGATAAAGTGCGCGGCGGCGGAATCTACCTCGGGCAGTCCGTCGCCCAAGCTCTGGCGCTTGCCAATCTTGAGCCCGCCTCCGATCCGCTGCGCGAATTGAGCAGCCGCGAGAAGCAGGTCGTCGCCTTGCTCGGCGAGGGCAAAAGCCTCGCCGAAATCGCCAGCGGTCTCGACATTGGTTACAAGACCGTCGCCAATATCGTCGCCGCGATCAAACAGAAGCTCGGAATTGCAACGAGCGTCGCGCTGATCAAATTCGCGGTCGAGGCGAATGCGCGAGATCGCCACGCCTGAGGATCAAAGTCATAGGCCGGGCATCGAACGGCGGCAAAGCCTCGGGAACTTTTCTATTACGCGCGATGGAATTTTCCGAAACCCTAGAGATTTCTTCGACCTATTGCATCGCTGCACTTGAATCGACTCTTCGCCTAGCCTACGAATCTGACCGTCACGATCATACGCTTCGGGGGGAGCCATGTTCGTCGGGGGCCGTCCGCAGAGCGCTTCAGTCATACTGGCCGGCGCTTGCCTCTTTCTTCTCTCAGCCCAGCAGGGCATGGCGCAAAGCGCCTCCGCCAGCGAGGCGCTGCCTACCGTCGAAGTCGTCGCCACCGCGCCGCTCGGCGCGGGCGCCAGCGCCTTGGACGTTCCGAGCGAAACGCAGAGCATCTCAGGCGAGGAAATCGAGAACTTGAGACAGACCACGCTGCAGGACGCTCTGGCGCGTCAGACGCCGGGCGTCTCGGTCACCGATGAAATTGGCAGCCCGCTTTCGGAATCCGTCGATTTCCGCGGCGAGACCGCCTCGGCGGTTCCCGGCACGCCGGAAGGCCTTTCCGTCTACATGAATGGCGTGCGCATCAACGAAGCCTATGGCGATGTCGTCAATTGGGATCTCATTCCGCCGTCTGCGATTGACAACGCGTCGATCGTTACCGGAAATCCGGTCTTCGGCCTCAACGCGCTGGCCGGCGCGGTCGTTATGAACATGAAGAACGGCTTCACCTGGCAAGGCACCGAGATCAATCTCCAAGGAGGATCGGATTTCACCGCCCAAGGTTATGCCGAATACGGCATCCGCAAAGGCAATTGGGCCTATTATGTCGACCTCGACGGCATTCGCACCAACGGCTATCGCTATTACGGCCAATCGGACGCCACGCGCGGCTATGCCGATGTCGGCTATCAGGCCGAGGGCAACGAGGTCCACCTTGCCATGACCGGGGGCGCCGACGGCCTCGGCGTTGCCGGCACGACGCCGCTGCAACTCGTCGATCTCGATCCCTGGGCCGTCTTCACGACTCCGCAGACGACCGACTCGACGGCCGAGATGGTCACGCTTTCGGACGAATCGCACATCACCCCGACGCTGACCTTCAACGGCAACACCTATTTCCGCAGCTACGCGCAGGCGCATGTCGACGGCAACGTCAGCGATTTCTATTCGTGCGGCACCGACTCGCCTGAGCCACAATATGTATGCAACAGCAACGATCTGCCCGCCATAACTCCTGTCGACGGAATGCCGCCCGGTTCCGGCACGACCCCGCTTCCTGATCCGCTTTTCGGATCCGGGGCCACGCCCGGCCAACCATTGGGCGAAATCGACTACAATTGGACACGGACCTACAGCGCCGGCGGCACGGTGCAGTTGACCGACACCGACAAAATCTTTGACCACAACAACACGATCACCGCCGGCGCCAGCCTCGATCATGGCTGGACGCATTTCGGCGGCGCCAGCACTTTGGCTACCTTGCCGGCGGATTTCGTCGTCCCGACCAGCGACGAATATATCGACGAGCCGGCCTATGACGTTTCGCCCGTCAGTCTCGAAGCGCAGAATACCTATGTTGGCGTCTATGTGCTCGATACTTTCGACGTCACGGACAGGCTAAGCCTTCATGCCGGCGCCCGCTTCAACGACGCGCAAATCAGTCTGACCAACGTGCTCGGCGGCCCTCAGGCGGCAGTATCTCAGGCCTTCGGTACGTACTCGCTTCTGAATGCGAGCCAGAATTTCGACCGGGTCAACCCTGTCGTCGGTGCGACCTTCAAGATCACGCCGGATATCGCCGTCTATGCCAGCTATTCAGAAGCCAATCGCGCGCCCACACCGCTTGAACTCGGCTGTTCGAGCCCGACGACTCCCTGCATGATCGACAATTTCCTGGTCGCCGATCCGCCGTTGAAGCAGGTGGTCGCGCGGACCGTCGAGGCGGGCTTCAAGGGCAACAACAATATCTCCTGGGCGTTCGCGCCCGGAACGCTCACCTGGAGCGCGAGCTTCTATCGAACCGAGAATCAGGACGATATTTATCCCGTGAATAGCCCGGAGGTCATCGGTTTTGGGTATTACACCAACGCCGGAGACACGTTGCGTCAGGGCGTCGATGTCGGCGCGAGCTATACGACCGAGAGATGGGACGCCTACGCCAGTTATTCCTACATCCAGGCGATTTTCCTGACGCCCGTTCAGCTTGTGTCGTCAAGCAACCCGAACGCCAATTGTCTTGGCCCCGGGTCAGGAGTTGAATGCGTCGAGCCCGGCGACAATATTCCCGGCATTCCAAACCACAAAATCAAGATCGGTTTCGACTACGAAGTTCTGCCGCACTGGAAGATTGGCGCCGACGTCGTCTATCGCTCGAGTCAATATTATTTCGGCGACGAGATCAATTCGCTGCCGCAGATCCCGGGCTATGCGACGGTCAATCTGCGCACCTCCTATCAGATCACCAAGAACGTTCAGATCTACGGCTTGATCAACAATGCGCTCGATTATCGCGGCGCGACCTATGGCACACTGTACCCAGTTGGCTCGACTCAAAACCAGCTCAATGGCGCAGCCCCCGGCGTATGCGACGCGGGCCTCTTCTGCTCCGCTGACCCGCGTTCCATCACGATCGCTCCGCCGCTCGAAGCCTTTATCGGCCTCAAGGTCGATCTCTAGATCCGCGGGCTGAATCAATGGCGCTGAGCTGCTAGAGTTCGCGGCCGCGCCATGCGGCTGCGGTTCGGCGTCCATGATCTTCTTCACCAGCGACACGCATTTCGGCGATGCGCCGCGCATTCGTATCGATCACCGCCCCTTCAAATCGATCGCCGCGCATGACAAGGCATTGATCCAACGCTGGAACGCGGCGGTCGGCTTAAGCGACGAGATCTATCATCTCGGCGACTTCACCGCGTCTAAGGATCCGACGCACGCGAGCGAACTCCTGGCGGCGCTCAACGGACGCAAACACCTGCTGATCGGCAACAACGACCCGCCGACAACCGTCGACGACAAAGGCTGGGCGAGCGTCGCCCATTATGCCGAGATAGAGGTCGAGGGCCGATTACTGATCCTCTGCCACTACCCGTTCCGCACCTGGCGCGACATGGGCAAGGGCGCGATCGACCTGCACGGCCATTCGCACGGGCGGCTCAAGGAGGAGACGCGCCAATATGACGTCGGAGTCGATGTGTTCGATTATCGGCCGGTGACGCTGGCGACGATTTTGGCAAGCCGCGGGCGCAGGCGTGGGGCGAGGGCCGACCCATGAAGGTTGCCGGCATAGTCAGTCAGGCCGCTTCGCCTTCCTGTTTCTCGATGCCCTCGCCGAGCGCGAAGCGCACGAAAGCTTGGAGCGCGATCGGCGCGCCGGCCGCGGCTTCGCTCTCCTTGACGACCTGACCGATGCTCTTGCCGGCATGTTCGGCATGGATCGAGGGCTGATCGACGAGGCAGACTTCCTTGTAATAGGTCTTGAG
>JASHVQ010000027.1 GCA_030044485.1 Methylovirgula sp.
GCGCATCGACCGCCACGTGCGCTTCAAGGCGCACGAACCCTCGCCCGATGAAGTCTTCTCGCGATTTCCGGCCTGGATGTGGCGCAATGTCGAGGTACATGACTTCGTCGAATGGCTGCGGGCATATAATGTGACGCGGCACGCGGCGGCGCGGACCGAGTTTCGCGGCCTCGACATTTACAGTCTCCGCAGTTCGATCGCCGCCGTGCTCGCCTATCTCGACCGGGTCGATCCCGACGAGGCCAAGGCGGCGCGCAGGCGCTATGGCTGCCTCACGCCGTGGCAGGAGGATCCGGCCGGCTATGGCTTGAGCGCCATCCAGCTCGGCCAGTCGCCGTGCGAGGACGCGGTGGTGGCGGAATTGCGCGCGCTGCTCGATAAAAGGCTTGCCTATGTCGGGCGCGACGGCGAATCCTTCTCCGACGCCGCGCAGAACGCGCGCGTCGTGCGCGCCGCCGAATTTTATTACCGCCTCATGTACCGCAGCGCGCGCGAATCTTGGAACCTGCGCGACCGGCACATGTTCGACACGCTCGTGCGGTTGCTCGACAGGCGTGGCCCTGACGCAAGGGCGATCGTCTGGGCGCATAATTCGCATATCGGCAATGCCGCGGCGACCGCCATGGGCTGGCAGGGCGAGTTCAACATCGGGGAATCCTGTCGCGCCGCCTTCGGCGATCAGGCGGTGCTGATCGGCTTCGGCACGGATCGCGGAACGGTGGCGGCGGCGAGCGATTGGGACGGGCCAATGGAAGTGAAAAAGGTCCTGCCGGCGCGCGCCGACAGCCACGAACGCGTGTTCCGACAAACCCGCATCCCGTCCTCTCTGACCGACTGGCGCACCGGGAAAAGCGAATTGCGCGGTATTCTCTCCCGGCCGAGGCTCGAGCGCGCCATCGGCGTCGTCTATCGGCCGGAGACGGAGCTTGCGAGCCATTATTTTCAGGCGGTGCTCGCCGACCAGTTCGACGCCTATGTCTGGTTCGAGGAGACCTGTGCGGTCACGCCGCTGCCGGCCGCCCGCCCGCATGGCGCGCCGGAGACTTATCCGTTCGGCCTATGAGTGCCGGGCCGCATTGGAAATGGAATCATCTGCGGATGGGATAGATGGTGGAGCCAGGCGGAATCGAACCGCCGACCTCTTCAATGCCATTGAAGCGCTCTCCCAACTGAGCTATGACCCCACGCCTTTGCGACCGTGTTGGGCGGACTTGGCTTGCGGGCGGCCGCGCGCGTCCGCGGATATAGACATAACGGCCGGAGGCCACAAGCCGCCGCGCTAAGGCGGCTAAGGCTCCTCGTCGGGCGCGATATCGCCGTCGATCAGGCCCGAGACGTCGTCGGTATCTTCTTCCTCTTCTTCGAGGAACGTATCGTCGGCCGGCTCGTCTTCGATTTCGACCTCGTCCTCCGCGGCGGGTTCGACATTGGCCTCGTTCGCCTCCACCTCTTCGAGAGAGACTGTTTCCAGACCGGTTTCCGGCTCGACTTCTTCCTTCGCCGGCGGGGGGCGCACGGGACGGGTGGCCACCACTTGCTGCACCGCGCCGCACTTCGGACAGATCACCGGATTCTTGTTGAGATCAAAAAACTTCGTGCCGCATTGGTGGCATTGATGCTTGTTGCCGAGCTCGGGTTTCGCCACGGTCTGACCTCTGAAAGATCGCCGCCACAACGCGGCGCCGCATTCTTGCCGAAGCGCCGCGCCGGCCGACGAGGGGCGCCCGCCTGCAGGGGCGCGCTCCAGCGGCTCCCGTTAGTGAGGCGCGGCGCGGCTGTCAATTAGAACTTGCGGCCAATTTAGCCCGACTTTGGGCGCTGAACTTTGCACGCCGCGGCGGATAAGATTCGCGACGCGCCGGCACGCGATTGGCTCATGACACCGCCCCGACCCGCGTGTTACCAGCACGAAAGCCGCGCCTGCGGCGCAAACTCTACGGATTGAGCCGGTTTGATGAAGGTTTTGCCGCAATCTGCGCCGCTCAGCGGCGAGCCGAGCGGCCCGCTGCGCGGCCGGCTGCGGCCGCCCGGCGACAAATCCATATCGCACCGCGCCTTAATTCTCGGTCTGCTCGCCGTCGGCCGCACCGAAATCGAAGGGCTGCTCGAAAGCGCCGACGTACTGCATAGCGGCGAAGCCTGCCGTGCGCTCGGCGCGAAGATCGAGCGGCGCGGCGCGGGCCGCTGGAACGTCTGGGGCGCCGGCCTCGGCTCTTTGCTTGCGCCGCGCTCCAGCCTCGATTTTGGCAATGCCGGAACGGGAACGCGCCTCATGATGGGCGTGGTTGCGGGCCACGGCGTCGCGGCGCGATTCGACGGCGATCAATCGCTGCGCAAACGACCAATGCGCCGCGTGCTCGATCCGCTCGTCGAAATGGGCGCCGAAGTCCTGGAAGAAGCGGCGGGCGGCCGCTGTCCGATTCTTCTCAAAGGCACGCCCGAACCCTTGCCGATCGACTACGAAACGCCCGTCGCCTCGGCGCAGATCAAGTCCGCTATCTTGCTGGCTGGCCTCAATTCGCCCGGGCGCACCCTGCTCATCGAGCCGCAAGCGAGCCGCGACCATACCGAGAAAATGCTCGCCTATTTCGGCGCCACGATTGCAAGCGAGCCTTTTGGACGGGGACGCAGAATTCAACTCGAGGGCCGCCCCGAGCTTCGCGCTTCGCGCATTGTCGTGCCGGCCGATCCGTCGTCCGCCGCCTTTCCGATCGTTGCCGCGCTCATCGTGCCGCGCTCCGACGTGCGCATCGAGGGGATGATGACGAACCCGCTGCGCACCGGCCTTTTGCAAAGCCTGCGGGAGATGGGCGCCGACATCGACGTGCTCGACGAAGGCGAGGCGGGCGGCGAGCGCACCGCCGATCTCCGCGTCAAGCATTCGGCGCTGCGCGGCATCGACGTGCCCGCCGAGCGCGCCCCCTCGATGATCGACGAATATCCGATCCTCGCCATTGCCGCGGCGTTCGCAAAGGGGGCAACGCGCATGCGCGGCTTGAGCGAGCTGCGTGTGAAAGAATCCGACCGACTGGCCGGTATCGCAGCGGGACTGAAAGCGGCGGGCGTTGCCGCGGCAATCGAAGGCGACGATCTGATCGTCGAAGGCCGCGGCGGCGATGTGCCGGGCGGCGGGCTTGCGCCGACCCATCTCGATCATCGCATCGCGATGAGCTTTCTCTGTCTTGGGCTCGCGGCGCGCCGCAAGATGGCGGTCGACGATGCGAGCATGATCGCGACGAGCTTCCCGAGCTTTGTCGCCGACATGACGAAATTGGGGGCGCGCTTTTCATGATTGTCGCCATCGACGGCCCGGCCGCCTCCGGCAAAGGCACATTGGCGCGCCGCCTGGCGCAAGATCTCGGTCTGCCGCATCTCGATACCGGGCTTCTGTATCGCGCCACGGCGCGGGCGCTGCTCGATCACGGCCAAAATCTGAGCAACGTTACGGCGGCGGTCGCCGCGGCGCGCGGCCTATCGCTCACCGATTTCGACGCCATGGCGCTGCGCGGCCGCGAAATGGGCGAAGCGGCCTCGATCGTCGCCGCCGTTCCCGAAGTGCGGGCCGCGCTCGTCGATCTGCAACGCGAATTCGCCAAGCGCCCGGGCGGGGCCGTCCTCGACGGGCGCGACATCGGGACGGTGATCTGTCCGGAGGCGCAGGTGAAGATTTTCGTCACCGCAAGCCCGGAGACGCGCGCCAGCCGCCGCGCGTTGGAGCTTAAGGCGCAGGGCGAGGCGGTCGATTACGCCGAAATTCTCGAGGACATCCGCCGCCGCGATGCGCGCGATGCAAACCGCGCCACGGCGCCCTTGAGGACGGCCGAGGACGCCGTCGTGCTCGACACGACGAAACTCGACATAGAAGCGGCCTACAAGGCGGCGCTGGGGATCGTCGAGAAGAGGCTTATCGAGGCGGGAATATCTTCTTCGCGCTCGCTTAGGCCGATGTAAGAGGCGGCCGCCGCGCCACCCCTTGCCGCCTCGCTCCTCCCTTGCTACATAGCGCCCGAACCCGCTTCTCCCTGCCGTCCCCGCGCCGGCTCGCCCAAAAGGCGAAGGTCCTGTCGCAACGCCGACGGACGCCGGCAGGCCGGAGCGCCACCCACACCAGCCTAAGGCCGGCGCCGCCCGCATCCGGGCATATCAGGAGAATCAATGTCGTCCACCCAGACCTACGCGCCGACGCGCGAGGATTTTGCCGCGTTGCTCGACGAGAGCTACGGCGGGAACGAGGCCCTCGAAGGCTCGGTCATCAAAGGCATCGTCGTCGCCCTCGAAAAGGACGTGGCGGTCATCGACGTGGGGCTGAAGACCGAAGGCCGCGTCGCCCTAAAGGAATTTCAGGGACCCGGCCGCGAAGGCACGCTGCATGTCGGCGACGAGGTCGAGGTCTATCTCGAGCGGATCGAGAACGCGCTCGGCGAGGCGGTGATCTCGCGCGACAAGGCGCGCCGCGAGGAGAGCTGGGTAAGGCTCGAGCGGGCGTTCGAAAAGCAGGAGAAGGTCGAGGGCGTGATCTTCAACCAGGTGAAGGGCGGGTTCACCGTCGACCTCGACGGCGCCGTCGCCTTCCTGCCGCGCAGCCAGGTCGATATCCGTCCGGTGCGCGACGTCGGCCCGCTCATGCACGCCCCGCAGCAATTCCAGATCCTGAAAATGGACCGCCGCCGCGGCAATATCGTCGTCTCGCGCCGTACCGTGCTCGAGGAATCGCGCGCCGAACAGCGCCACGAGATCGTCGCCAATCTCGAAGAGGGGCAGATCATCGACGGAGTCGTCAAGAACATCACCGACTACGGCGCCTTCGTCGATCTCGGCGGCATCGACGGGCTCCTGCACGTGACCGACATCGCCTGGCGGCGCGTCAATCATCCGAGCGAGGTGCTCAACATCGGCCAGACGGTGCGCGTCAAGATCATCAAGATCAATCACGAGACGCACCGCATATCGCTCGGCATGAAGCAATTGCTCGAGGATCACTGGCAGAACATCGAGACCAAATATCCGGTCGGGGCGCGCTTCCACGGCCGGGTCACGAACATCACCGATTACGGCGCGTTCGTCGAATTGGAACCCGGCATCGAAGGCCTGATCCACGTCTCCGAAATGTCCTGGACGAAGAAGAACGTTCATCCCGGCAAGATCGTCGCGACGAGCCAGGAGGTCGACGTCCAAGTCCTCGAAGTCGATCCCGTCAAGCGCCGCATTTCGCTCGGCCTTAAACAGACGCTTCCCAATCCGTGGCAGGCCTTCGCCGAGAAACATCCGGTCGGCAGCGAAGTCGAGGGCGAGGTCAAGAACAAGACCGAGTTCGGACTGTTCATCGGGCTCGAGGGCGATGTCGACGGTATGGTGCATCTCTCCGATCTCGACTGGAACAAGCCGGGCGAACAGGTGATCGAGGACTTCAAGAAGGGCGACGTGGTGCGCGCCAAAGTCCTCGACGTCGATATCGAGAAGGAGCGCATCTCGCTCGGCGTCAAACAGCTTTCCCCCGATCCTTTCGCGGCCAAGCCCGCCGGGGCGGCGGAGGCGGGAGATCTCAAGAAGGGCGCCATTGTGACCTGCGAAGTCGTCGAGGTGAAGGACGGCGGCATCGACGTAAAGATCGCCGGCACGGATCTTACCGCGTTCATCAAACGCGGCGAGCTGGCCCGCGACCGCGCCGACCAGCGGCCGGACAGGTTTTCCGTCGGCCAAAAGGTCGATGCGCGCATCACCCAATTCGACCGGCGTGCCCGCAAGGTAGGCGTGTCGATCGAGGCGCTCGAAGTCGCCGAGGAAAAGGAGGCGATCGCCCAATTCGGTTCGGCCGATTCCGGCGCGGTGCTCGGCGATATTTTGGGCGCGGCGCTGAAAGCGCGCGATACCGACACGAAAAAGCCGCGGAAAAAGAAAACCACACAGGAATGAACCTCGGCGGCGGGCCGCGCGAATGCCGTGCGGCCGGCTCGATGCGTCCCGTGAACTATTTGTGACATAGTCCCGAAGGCCCTCCGCCCCACCCCACGGTTCACGAGCCGCCCGGCTTGCGTCGGCCCCTTTAGGGTCCTAGGTTTCAGCTCTCTGGAGCGCGGGATTTGACTGGCATGTCAGACACTTCAGATTATATCGTCGATCGGCGCCTGCTGCAGCGCAAGCTCTCCTTCTGGCGAGTCGCCGCGATAGGCCTGCTGATCCTGCTTCTCGTTGGCCTCGGGCTGCAGCTTGCCGGCAAAGGCACCACGGCGAGCTTTTCGCCGCATATCGCGCGGCTCACCATCGACGGCCTCATCACCGGCGACCGCGCCACGCTGAAGCTTGTCGACGACATCGGCAACTCGGGTGCAAGGGGCGTCATCCTGTCAATCGAAAGCCCGGGCGGAACGACCACCGGAGCGGAACGGCTTTATGACGCCATCCGCCGCCTCGCGGCCAAGAAACCGACGGTCGCCGTGGTCGGCACGATGGCGGCTTCCGGCGCCTATATTGCCGCGATCGGCGCGGACCGGATTGTCGCGCGTGGCAATTCGCTCGTCGGCTCGATCGGCGTCCTCATCCAATATCCGGATTTCTCGAAACTGCTCGACAAGGTCGGTGTCGAGGTCGACGCGGTAAAATCCTCTCCGCTGAAGGCCGAGCCGAGCGGCTTTGAACCGACGACGCCCGAGGTTCGCGCCGCGCTCGCCGCGCTCGTCAATGACAGCTACCAATGGTTCAAAGGCCTGGTGAAGGAAAGGCGGGGGCTGACCGACGCCGAACTTGCCGCGGTCGACGACGGGCGGGTCTTTACCGGACGCCAAGCGCTGAATCTCAAGCTCATCGACGAAATCGGCGGCGAACGCGAGGCGATCGCTTGGTTGGAACGCGCCAAAGGCGTTCCCCGCGGACTTCCCGTCCGCGATTGGACGTCCGGAAACGAGCTTGAACGGCTTGGGATTCTAAGCACTTCGGCCAGGGTCGCCGACGCTATCGGCCTCACGGGTGTCGCCCATGCGCTCGACCGCGTCGCAAATTACGCGCAGGCGCAATTACTTGACGGTCTCGTATCGATTT
>JASHVQ010000028.1 GCA_030044485.1 Methylovirgula sp.
ACTATCGGAGCGCCATCGCCGATTACGGCGCGCTTCTCGATCTCGGCACGCTCGGTCCGGACGGCGACGCCGACATCCATGACGCACGGGCCCGCGATTACGACAAAATCGGAAATCGCGACATGGCGGCCAAGGATCGGCACGAGGCGGAGGCGGCGCGCAAGGCGGCCCTCTGCAACCAGGAAGGCTATGAAGCCTGTTCCATGGACAATAATTAGATAGGCCGGTTGCCTACCGGGATCGAAAATCCTGAGGTGCGGCTTGGCTTTTTTCCGCGCCCGCGGAAAAGGCGCAGCGCGCGGGCGATATCCGATGTTTCAGCGGAGCTGGAACGATGTGGTGGGGGAGGTAGGACTCGAACCTACGAAGGCTTAGCCAGCGGATTTACAGTCCGCCCCCTTTGCCGCTCGGGACACTCCCCCGCAGAGACAAGGCTCTTGCGGTCATCCGCGCGACGCTTATGGAAAGGGCGAACGGCCTTCTGTCAATCCCCGGCCCGCGGCCGAATCCAAGCCGCCTGTTGGAGCGCCTTGCCTTGAAATCCCGCCGCCCGCGCGATGCCGGCTCGCACCGCAAGCCGCGCCCCAAATTTGAGCATGGATCGCGGACGCCGCAGGCGGCGCGCCCGCCGGCCAAGGCGGCGCAACCGCCCCTCAAAGCCGGACCCGTTTTCCGCCGCTCTTCCAGCGACCTCGTGCTCATCTATGGCTTTCATGCGGTTTCTGAGGCTTTGCGCGCCAAGAGGCGGGAGTTGCTCGATCTTTTCGCAACGCCGGCGGCCGCGGCGCGGCTCGACGCTTGCGCCGCGGCGGCGGGTGTGCGCGTGCATGTCGCCGCGGCCGAAGATCTTTCGCGCCGCCTCGGGGCCGAGGCCGTGCATCAGGGCGTGCTGCTCGAAGCACGCCCCCTGCCCGCGCGCGGCCTCGACGACATCGTCTCGAACAGCGGCATCGTGCTGGCGCTCGATCAGATCACCGATCCGCATAATGTCGGGGCGATCTTGCGCAGCGCCGCCGCCTTCGCGGTTGATGCGGTGGTGACGACCGAACGTCATGCGCCGCAACCGGGCGGCGTGCTCGCCAAGGCGGCCTCGGGCGGCCTCGAACACGTGCCGCTGATCGAAGTGGTCAATCTCGCCCGCGCGCTGGGCGAGCTCAAGGACCTCGGCTATCTGCGGATCGGACTCGATTCCGAGGGATCCCTGTCCTTAAGCGACGCGCCTTTGACGCGCCCGCTCGTTCTCGTCCTGGGCGGCGAAGGCAAGGGATTGCGACGGCTCACCCGCGAGAACTGCGATTTCCTGGCGCGGCTCGACATGAAGGGCGCGATTAAGAGCCTCAACGTGTCGAATGCCTGCGCGGTCGCGCTCAGCATCGCCTCGGAAAAATTGGATCGCCCTTAGGCCGGCGCACTCAGCCGGCGCAGTCGAAGGGTTCGCCGTAGATGACCCGCGGCAAGTTCTTCGCCGGCTGCGGATGGGTGAGATGGATCAGCAGCGAGCGCACGCAATGATGCGGCGCGGGCTGCGGCACCAGGTAATAGGCATAGCCGCCATAGGGCAGCGGCGGCGGAAATATTGCGCCCGTTTCGTCCTCGGGCGTCGGCCCGCTTTCAAACGTGCCGGAGAGCAAGGTCGTATAGGCGCCGCTCGAGCCAAGCGCGCCGAAGCCGCCAAATCGCGGCCGTTGGCGCGACGCCTCGCGACCCATGGGCGCAACCGAGGTATGCGGCTGCATGGCAAGGACGGGCCGGCCGTGTCCGCCCGATCCCGCCCAGGCCGCCGGCCCGGCAAGGCCGATCAGCACCGCGAGGGAAATGCCTGCCAGAACCTTCATGCCCGCTCCGCAACAGGTTAACCCTTCGTTAACCTAGCGCCGGGCGCGCCCAAGGTCCATCGGGCGCTTCGGAAGCGAACCGGGCAAAGAAGAGGCCCCGGAGAATCGGGGCCTCGAGCAGCGGTTCAGCGCAATCTCAGTCGCAGACGCGAACGCGGCGCACGACATAGGCACCGGCATAGCCGTCCCACACCTGCTGCGGCTCATACCAGCAGCGCGGCGGCGGAGCATAGGGGCCGGGCGCATAGGCCGGGGCGTAATAGGGCGGCGGGGGCGGCGGAGGTGCCGCGGCGGCCGCGGCCGCGCTGCCGGCGATAAAGCCCAAAGCCGTGCCGCCGAGGATGCCGGCGGCGATCGCGCCGCCGTTGCCTGCCTGCGCGGGGGCAGTCACAGCCATCATCACGCTGCCGGCAAGAGCCAGGGCGAGGCCTGATTTTACTGCTGATCCGAGTTTCATTCGTCCCCTCCAGAAGGGCGCCGCGAACGGCGCGTTCGACGATTGATTCTAAGCTACAGGACGGAAAATGCCTATGCCGCCGACCCGATGCAGGCCGCCATCCCAATTGTCGGATAGATGATTGAGGTTAAGAACGCATTGCGGCGAGGATACGGCCGAGCCAAGGCCCCAACCCAAGCCCTGGCGCGGGCCCGGCGAAAAGCGCGCCTTGCGCGCGTCACCAGCCCGGAGACGGTCACGGCGAAGCGCCGATTCCGTTCCACACGATCGCCAAATCTGTCAAGCGAGCGACAAAACGCGCGCGGATATCCGATTGCTCGGCTATTTCTATGGAATCCTGTCAGGTTCGCGTATTTGTGCGGTGCAATAATACCGAAGGAATTGGCGCCCCGCCGCCGAGTTCGTCGCGCGCCAATCGCGCCTGCCCGCGACGCGGCTGCCTCTTAAAGTTTCGTCGCCGTCGGGCCACGAAAATTGGAAATAAAAGACACGTAGGGTTCAGCTGAACCCGCCGAGAGGCTAAGGGAAAAGGAAGCCGGTTTAGCTCAGTTGGTAGAGCAACTGATTTGTAATCAGTAGGTCGCAGGTTCGAGTCCTGCAGCCGGCACCAGACTTTCCCTGCGTCCCTCCAAGGCGAGAGTTTCGTTCAGTCGTTGAGCTCGACAAGATGCGCCCGAGACGGCGCGGGCGTGAACGGATCGCCGAAATAT
>JASHVQ010000029.1 GCA_030044485.1 Methylovirgula sp.
GGGCCAGAGCGGCAATGTCGCTTCGCCGCAGTTGCATTTCGAATTGCGCAAAGGCTCGACGCCCGTCGATCCCACGCAATATCTCGCCGGATTGTGAACGAGGCCCGGATTCTCGGCCGATGTGAGGGCGGCGTGAAAGTTGCCCGCAAAGTCCCGCGCAGCTAGGATGCGGGCAGCCTCACGAGACCCGAGTTGTCGTTTTGCAAAGTGCCGGCCAGCGCAAGCACGAAGGCCTCGAGAAGCCGCCGAGCATTTCCGCGGATAGGCTGAAGAGCTACCTGCTTCGCCTTTTCGGCGCATCGGGCGGTCAGGCCCTCGACAGGCTAGCCGAAGTCGTTCCGGTCCCGATCACCGAACTTGCCGCCTCGATTCTTCCCTGCGACAACGGCGGTCCATACGAGAGGGACTGCGAGACCCACATCCTCGGCAGCGACGCGGTCCGCGCCGTGATTGCCGATGCGCCGAAACTTGTCGAGCCACTTCCCTACGGCATTGCGCAGATCGATCATGCGATCGTCTGCGGCGAAGGCATCATCTGGAAAAAGACGCCGGACGGCTTGCGCGCCGTCAAGGAAACATTGATCGGCGCGCAGACGCCGCGAAGCGTTCTTCCGCTCGTCCACGGCGCGGACGATGCGCTTTACGCTGACGCAAACATTCGCCCCCGAAAACTCCCGCCACGGAACACCTACGCTTTCATCCGGCAGGTCAGAGACAATAATTATGGCCATTGGCTGATAGAGGGCCTTCCGAAGATCGATTTGCTGGCCGAGCATTTCGATCTGAGCGACCTCAAGTTCATCGTGACGCGTCACTACATCACACGCCAATCGGGGCCGATGCGCAAAATCTATTTCGACTCGCTGGCCGCGGCGGGGATCGGGCCGCAACAAATCGTCGAGGTGACGCGCGAGGCCGTGGAAGTCGAGCGGCTGCTTTATCCGCGTCCTCTTACCATACATTCATTGGTGAAGGCGCCGCGGCCAATCCGCTTCCTCGAGAAGCTGCGCGACAAAATCGCCGCCGGGTCGCGCGGACCGAGAAGGATCTATGTGTCCAGGGCCGGGGCCGCCAAGCGGCGCCTTCTCAACGAGACGCAGATCTTGCGCATTCTAAAGGACCTCGACGTCACGGTCGTTCATCCCGAACGCCACGCTTTCGCCGAACAGGTCGGCCTGTTCGCCAACGCCGAATTGGTGATCGGCAATTATGGCGCCAATCTCACCAATGTCGTCTTTTCGCCGCGCGGCGTAACGCTCTTTGCGATCACCTCTGAGGCCATGCTCGACGACTTCTTCTGGGATTTGGCGAATCTCAAGGGCGGCCGATATTTTTCGCTTCATGGCAAGGCCGCATCGCAAACGCCCGATCAGAACTCGGATTTTTACGTCGACGCCGACGAATTGCATGCCGTGCTGAAGGAGCGCGTGCTGGCCGGCTAGCGGTCGCGGAGGCCGGTTCGCGCCGGCACGCCGTCGACCAATGGCGCAAAGGCGCTGAGTTTCGCGAGCCGCTGGGCAACGACGATCGAGCCTTCCGTCGTCAAATGGCTGTCGTCGAATTGAAGGGGAACGTCGTCCGAGGCCGCATAGGTCAGGCAATGGCCGTTGCTGCACAGCAGGTCGACAAGCGAGACGAAATTCTCCGCCCCGATCGCCGGCGCCAAAGCCGAGTCGACTTGTTTCGAATAGTCCGAGGTATGTTCATATACGAGGTCCGGCCGATGCTCGACGAGGCTGCGGCCGAGCAGAGCGGGCAGGGCGACGTCATAAGACGGGATCTTGCCCAGAACGATTACGTGCGGCGCGAATTCTCTCGCATAGTCGATCGTCGCCTTGAGCGGCGCCGCGTCTTCCGCGTCCCAGGCGGCGGAGAAAATCACTCCATCGAGCTTCGCCGCCGGCAGGAAATCCACAAGAGCCTCATGCATGAGATCGACGCAATAGCGCAGACCCTGCGTGGCCAGCAGCGGCTTGCAACCCGAGGCTGTCGCTTGAAGAATATGGACCTTGCGAAAGACTCGCGAAAACCCCGCCCAAAGATGCGCGGCATGGCTGTCGCCGATGAGCAGATAGTTCGGCTGCGACGCCGAAGGCGTAAGGCAGAGGCCTCGATCGAAATAGCGGGCGCTGCCGTAGCCCGAGGTGATGAAACAGGTACCTTCGCGGAAATCGCGGCGCTTCGCATAGTCGTAATAGGAGGTGATCGCCGCGATGCGGGGAGAAAAACGCCCCGGCAGGCCGCGCGCCGAAACCAAGGCTCCGGACATGCCGAGCAGGATGACGAGCCAGGAGCCTAGGATCGGTGCGGCGCGACGCCTAAGCGGCGAGGCAGGATCGCGGAAAGGCTGCTCGATATATTTCCAAGAGATGACCGAGAGAAAGAACAGCAGGAGAGCGCCGAGCGCAACGGCCGCCGGGCTTTCCGGCAGGTCGAGGTAACGCGCGAAGACGATAAGCGGCCAGTGCCAAAGATAGAGCGAATAGGAAATGAGACCGCAGAAGACAAGCGGCGGCGCACTCAGCAAGCGCGTCACTAAAGTCTTCCGAAAGGTGCCGATGTGAATGAGCGCGGCGGTCGCGGCGCAGGGAACGAGCGTGACGAGTCCGGGATGGGCCGCGGCTCCGGAAATCCAGAGCATGGACAAGAGCAGGCTTAAAAGCGCCAGGACCGCGACGGCCTCGGCGATCCAGCGATTGGCGGTTTTGGGCGCGAATCCTTCGGCGACAAGCGCGCCGATCAGGAATTCCCAAAAACGCGGCGGCATCATGAAAAAGGTGATCGCCGGGACAAGGCTTTGCACGAAGATACAGAACGCCAGATCGACAACCAGCAAGACGATCAGGGCGATGCCGCGCGCCCGCGCCGAAAGATTGCGAAGCGCGAACGGGATCAGCGGCGAGATCAGATAGAACTGCTCCTCGACGCCGAGGCTCCAGGTGTGCAGCAGCGGTTTGGTAATTGCGTCGTGGTCGAAATAGCCGGTTTGCGCGGCGAAGAGAATGTTGGAAACGCCGAGCGCCGCGGCGGCGGCGCTGCGCGCCAAAGCGTCGAGATCGCCCGGCATGAGGATGAAGAGGCCGGCTGCGAGAGTCGCCGCGCTGATGGCATAGAGCGCCGGAAAAGTGCGCCGTAGGCGGCGCCCATAGAAATCGGGAGGCGAAAATCTTCTCTCGCGCAGCCGGCTGCTGATTTGTAGATGCACAAGATAGCCGGAAATCACGAAGAACACGTCGACCCCGAGAAAACCCCCGGGGAGCTGTTCGACGCCGGCATGCAGGAGAATGACGCCGAGCACGGCGATGGCCCGCAACCCGTCGATATCGGGGCGGTAGGATAGTTCGTGCGGCGGCGATTTCTTCGGGCGATTTCCGAGCGGCGAAAGCGCCCGCAGCGCGTCCGCAAACGGCGAAAAGCGCGCCGGTGCCGCGAGGCGGTCGCGCCATGCGCTCAAAGACGCAGGCGAAGCGGACAAACCCGGCGCGCGCGCCGGCGTTTTTTGCTCTGCTCCGCTCATCTCAATCCGGCGTGTCGTGGGGAATTTATCAATGCGGCCAAAGGCTAAGCCAGTTTACCCGGCGAGGCAATCGAGGCGGGATCAAAGGCGCGAAACCTGGCTCACAACGCCACGGCATAGACGAGATAGGCGGCGACTTCCGCCGCTTGTTGCGTCGCGCCGGCGACATCCCCGGTCTGTCCGTGAAAAAGGCGGCGCGCCAGGACGCTTATGCCGTAGGCGGCCGCGGCGGCGAAAATCATTGCGAAAATGACGCGGAAAAATCCGGCGCCCGCGAGAAGCGGAGAAAGACCCAGAACGAAAGCGATCAGCCCGGCGGTGGCCAGCACCGGCTCGGAAGGCGCGGCGGCGGAAAAACCCGCCCCTTCGGTACGCGCGGGCGGCAAGAGATAGAGGGCAAGGAGCATGAGGCAGCGCGAGATCGCGGCGGTCGCAACCAGCACCCAGCAGACAAGACAGAGGCCATGCGCCGCGATGACCGCGACGCTGAATATCCGTGCCAGCAAACTCAGAATGAGAGCAAGGGCGCCGAACGTGCCGATGCGGCTATCCTTCATAATCGCCAGCCGCGCTTCGGGCGTTGCGCCGCCCGTTGCATCGGCGAAATCGGCCAATCCGTCTTCGTGCAGGGCGCCCGTCAAAATGACGAGGGCGGCGATGCCGGCGAGCGCCGCCAGCGAAGGCGGCAGCCCAAGCTTTGCCGCTATCCAAAGCACGATGGCGGCGACGACGCCAATGGCGAGGCCGGCGATCGGCAGCATCCGCGCATAAATGCCTGCCGGCATGTCATGCGGGGCTTTTTCGAAGGCGAACGCAGGAATTGGCAGGCGCGTACAGAAGCGCAGACAGGCCAGAAGCTCGGCCAGGAGCTCGGTCAAGAATCCCTTCGCATTGTCCAGGCGCGGATCCATGCGCCTTCATGCGCCATGCGGCGAATTTTGTCGAGAGACGGCCTGAGCTCAGGCTGCCGCCTGTCCCGCCCGGACCTCGGCATGGTCCTCGCGCGTCTCGTCGCGCGCCCGGTTGGGCAGGGCGGCCGAAAGCAACGCGGCGACGAGAATGTTGGCGAGCATGGCGGTGACGCCGTTATAGACTGCGAGATTGGTTCCCAAGATCGCCTGCACCGGCACCCAGGCCTTGGGCGTCCAGGCAAGCCAAGTGCCGAGCGCCATGCCGGCCGCCCAGCCCGCGAAAAGGCCCCAGCCGCTGAACCGGCGCGAATAGAGCCCGAAGATCACCGCCGGGAACACCTGCGCCATCCAGATTCCGCCGAGCAGCTGAAGATCGAGCGCGAATTGGGTTGAGGCATGCAACACGAAAATCAGCGCGCCGATCTGGATGACGAGCGAGGCGGCCTTGGCGAGCAAGGCCTCGCTTGCCGGGGTGAGGCTCGCCCCGGCGAGCGGCTTCAAAAGGTTGCGCGTAAACGTGTTGGCCGCGCCGATCGACATGATGGCTGCCGGCACGAGCGCGCCGATGGCGATCGCCGCAAAGCAGAAACCGACGAACCAGTCCGGGAACAGCGCCAGGATCAGATGTGGCACCGCGTCCTGCGGATTTGCGACTTTCACGCCCGCCGCATGCGCCATGTATCCCATGAGCGCAATCAAGCCGAGCATCACGGAATAGGCGGGCAGCGCGACGGCATTGATGCGGATCGCGTTGGCGTTGCGCACCGAGAGAATCCCGGTCATCGAATGCGGATACATCAGCAGCGCGAATGTCGAACCCAGCGCCAGCGTTATGAAAGGCATGATCTGCTTCGGCGCAAGCAAGAGGCCGGCGGCGATCCGGCCGCCGGACGCCGCGACCTTCTTGTCGAAAACCGCACCCGCCGCATCGAATATCGCCCCGTAACCGCCGAGTTTTATCGGCACGACAATCACCGCGGCGATGACGAAGATATAGATCATCGTGTCCTTGACGAAGGCGATCATCGCCGGTGCCCGCAAGCCGCTGCGCGAGGTGTAGAGGGCGAGGATCAGAAACGCGATGCTGAGCGGCAGATGGCTTGCCCAGCCTTGGTTTGCAAAGCCGAGCGCCTCGATCACCTTTTCCATGCCGACGAGCTGCAG
>JASHVQ010000030.1 GCA_030044485.1 Methylovirgula sp.
CCGCCGACGATGACCGGGACTTGGTTCGGCCGCCAAAAGTTCGGATCCTCGACGCCGACGAGCCAGATGCGCGGCGATTTGTAGAAGGTGATCTCCTGCGGCAAGGCGCGCTTGGGGCTTCCCGGCCCGCGGCTGAAGTCGAAGGGGCAGCCGTGGAAGTTCGGCTTAAGTTTTTCCGTCGAGATATTTCCCATGTAGGACGGATAGGAGGCGCGGATCGTGAATCCGGCAATGTTCCGGCTTTCGAACTCCAAATCGACATTGTCTTCCTCGACGCAGCCGGTGCGATGCGATTTGTTGATGACCTTGACCAGACCCGTCGCCTCGCTTGCATGGCAGACGGCGCTCGAGTGCAGGTAAAAGGCGGCGAAAAGAGCCGCGATCAGCAAGAACGTCGTGCGCCCAAGGCGCAGATCCCCCCGAGTCGACAACAAGCAAGCCCCCGTGGCAAACCGCCGAACCCGACCGGCGTCGTCACATTGGATCTTTTCCGCGCGACATTGCGGCGACGCCGGTGCGCGAGACCTCGACCAGACCGATCGGCCGCATGAGCTCGACGAACTGGTCGATCTTCGCGGCCGCGCCGGTCAGCTCGAAGACGAAGCTTTCCGTCGTCGCATCTATGACGCGCGCCCGGAAAGCGTCGGCGAGCCGCAGCGCCTCGTCGCGGTTGCCGCCTGTTCCGCAGACCTTGATCATGGCGAGTTCGCGCTCGATCGCACTGCCGCGCAGCGTCAAGTCGGTGACCGTATGGATCGGCACGAGCCGCTCGAGCTGATGGCCGACTTGTTCGATCGCCTCGGGCGGCCCGGACGTGACGATGGTGATGCGCGAGAGATGTTCGGCATGCGCGACTTCGGCGACCGTCAGGCTTTCGATGTTGTAGCCGCGCCCCGAGAAGAGGCCGACGACGCGGGCCAGCACGCCCGGCTCGTTGTCGACGAGCACCGAGAGAGTATGCGTCTCGACGTTCGACTTGCCGAGAGCCGAGGAATAGGGCGAGAGCGGCGCCGCAGGTGCGTTCATGGCCTTACACCAGCGCCTTGCCGGCCGCGTCGATCTCGGCTTCGAGATCTTCGTCGTCGGGGAGGATCATTTCGTTATGCGCCTTGCCCGAGGGGATCATGGGCAGGCAATTCGCCGTCTTGTCGATGCGGCAATCGAAGACGACGGCCTTAGGCGTTTCGATCATTTCGGCGATCGCGGCGTCGAGATCGGCGGGATCGTCGCAGCGGATGCCGTGCGCGCCGAAAGCCTCGGCGAGCTTGACGAAATCCGGGAGTGCCTCCGAATAGCTGTGCGAATAGCGTCCGCCGTGCAGCAATTCCTGCCATTGGCGCACCATGCCGAGATATTCGTTGTTGAGGATGAAGACTTTCACCGGCAGTTGGTATTGCGCCGCGGTGGACAGTTCTTGAATGTTCATGAGGATCGAGCCCTCGCCGGCGACGTCGATGACGAGCGCGCGGGGATGGGCCATTTGCGCGCCGATCGCGGCCGGCAGGCCATAGCCCATCGTGCCGAGGCCGCCGCTGGTCATCAGCCGGTTGGGCGCCTCGAAATGATAGTGCTGCGCGGCCCACATTTGATGCTGGCCGACTTCCGTCGTGATGTAGCAGTCGCGGCCCTTGGTCGCCGCGTAAAGCCGCTCGATCGCCCATTGCGGCTGGATAACCTTGCTCGAATTTTTATAGGCAAGCGACTTGCGCGCCCGCCATTTGCCGATCTCGGCCCACCATTTCTTCAGTGCCGCCGCATCCGCCCTAAGCCCGCGCGCCCGCCAGCGATCGAGCAGCGCGGCGGCGACATGCGCGCAATCGCCGACGATGCCGAGATCGACCTTCACGTTCTTGTTGATCGACGACGGATCGATGTCGATGTGGATCTTCTTCGAACCGGGCGAGAATTGGTCGAGCCGGCCGGTGATGCGGTCGTCGAAACGCGCCCCGATGCAAATCATCACGTCGCAATCGTGCATCGCATTATTGGCTTCGTAGGTGCCGTGCATGCCGAGCATGCCGAGCCAGTTCTTGCCCGAGGCCGGATAGGCGCCGAGGCCCATGAGGGTCGAGGTGATCGGAAAACCGGTCGCGGCGACAAGTTCGCGCAGCAGGCGCGAGGCCTCAGGGCCGGCGTTGATGACGCCGCCGCCGGTATAGAAGAGCGGCCGCTTGGCCGCGCCCATCATGCTCACGGCCTGTTCGATCTTCTCGGGATCGCCTTCGAGCTTTGGCCGATAGGTCTTGTGCTCGATGTTCTGCGGCCCGGAATAGAGGCCGCGCGCGAATTGCACGTCCTTGGGGATGTCGATGACCACGGGGCCCGGCCTTCCGTGCTGGGCGACATAAAAGGCCTCGTGCAGGATGCGCGGAAGATCGTCGATCGAGCGGACGAGATAATTGTGCTTGGTGCAGTGGCGGGTGATGCCGACGGTGTCGCATTCCTGGAAGGCGTCGGAACCGATCAGATGCGTCGGCGCCTGGCCGGTGATGCAGACCACCGGGATCGAATCCATGAGCGCGTCGGTGAGCCCCGTCACCGAATTGGTGGCGCCGGGACCGGAGGTCACCAGCATGACGCCGGGCCGGCCGCTCGATCGGGCATAGCCCTCCGCGGCATGCGCCGCGCCCTGTTCGTGGCGGACGAGGACATGGCGGATGGCGTGCTGATGGTCGAAGAGCACGTCGTAGATCGGCAGGACGGCGCCGCCCGGATAGCCGAATATGACATCGACGCCCTGGTCCTTCAGGGCTTCGACGACCATTTCGGCGCCGGTCATTTCTCTGGCCAT
The DNA here is from genome assembly GCA_030044485.1 of Methylovirgula sp. GTDB lineage: Bacteria > Pseudomonadota > Alphaproteobacteria > Rhizobiales > Beijerinckiaceae > Methylovirgula. Next base: position 2,792 of record JASHVQ010000030.1, read on the forward strand.
TTCGTTCTCCGCCTCGCTTTCATGCGGGTTTTTGCAAATTCCGGCAATAAAAAAGGCCCCTGAAGGGCCTGGGTAAGCGCCGGACGCGGGATCTGCGGATCTATCTCCGTCCCGTCTCCAGCGCTGAAGCTACGATAAGGCGTCCGCCCACTGCGAAATCCTCATTTGATCCCAAAGCTTAGTCCTAAACGAAGGGCGCGCGCCGGTCAATCGGCGTCGGCTCCTATGCTTCCCAAAAGCTGAACGAGCCGGTAAGCGTTTCCGCGCCGATCAGCGCATCGCGTCCAAGACCATGGCTGTCGCCGCCTGCGGCGCCGCCCAGCGGAACTCCGGGAGCTGGTGGCGCGTGAAGGTGAATTGGCGCTTGGCATAGGCGCGCGTGTCGCGAGTGGCGGCCCGCGCCGCCTCTTCGAGATCGATTTCGCCGTCGAGATGCCGCAAGAGATGCGGCACGCCGAGGGCGCGCATCACGGGCAGATTCGGATCGAGCCGGCGGGCGCGCAGCGCCCTGACTTCCTCCAGTGCACCCGACTTGAGCATGGCGGTGAAACGCCGCTCGATCGCCTCCTGCAGCGCGATGCGGTCGGGGACGAGGAAGACGGCGATGCAGGATTTGGCGTCGAGCGGCGGAGCGCGCTTGGCACCCTGGAAAGAGGCGAGGCTTCGCCCCGTCGCCGCACGGACTTCGAGTGCCCGGAGAATGCGCTGCGGATCGCTCGGCCTGAGCTGCGCTGCCATAAGGGGATCGCGGGCGGCGAGCTCAGCATGCAGCTCGGCGGCGGTCATGCCGTCGGCCCGCGCCCGCAGTTCGGCGCGCACGTCCTTCGGCACATGCGGGATATCCGACAGGCCCTGCGTCAGCGCCTTGAAATAGAGGCCCGTGCCGCCGACGAAGATCGGCAAACGGCCTTCGGCGCGCAGCTTTTCAAGCGCCACCGCCGCGTCTTCGAGATAGCGCCCGACCGAATAGTTGATCGCGCCGTCGACATGGCCGAAGAGCAGGTGCAGAACGCGCCCCTCGTCCTTCGGCCCGGGCCGCGCCGTGAGAATCCGCAGGTCGCGATAGACCTGCATCGAGTCGGCGCCGATGATTGCCCCGCCCAGCCTTTCGGCAAGTTCCAAGGCAAAGCCGGACTTGCCGCTTGCCGTCGGCCCTGCGATGAGGATCGCCGCGCTCAAGGATAGGTCTCCGCCAAGTTGAGACGCTCGAGTTCGGGACGCTTATGACTCATGTTGCGACGCTTGTCTGCGATCCGCGCCGCCCGGCGCTAGATGCGGGGTTTGTCGCGGCGGCCGCGCGGCATCTGCCGCATGCGGGCGCGCC
>JASHVQ010000031.1 GCA_030044485.1 Methylovirgula sp.
GGAATGAAATAGCCGTGCGGATTGCTGGACGTCACCCAATTGGCGGTATTGAAGAACCATATGCCGACGGCGATGAAAAGTACGATGATCGCGAGCTTGATGGCGACGATGACGTTGTTGACGCGCGCCGAGTCCCGGATGCCGATAACGAGCAGCGTGCTGACCGCCGCGATGATGAAGAAGGCCGGGAAATTGAAGACGGCGCCCGTATGCGTCCATCCGTTGGTCGCCGGGTCGAAGGTGAAAGGCGCGCTCGCATAGGCGGCCGGGATGTCGATCCGGAGATCGCGCAGGAAGCTTGCGACATAGCCCGACCAGCCGATAGCTACCGTCGCCGAGCCCAGCGCATATTCGAGGATCAGATCCCAGCCGATGATCCAGGCGATAAACTCGCCCATTGTCGCGTAGGCATAGGTATAGGCGCTGCCGGCGACCGGAACGGTCGAAGCCATTTCCGCATAGCAGAGCCCGGCGAGCGCGCAGGCGATCCCCGAGAGCACGAAGGAGAGACAGATGGCCGGCCCCGCATATTCGGCCGCGGCATGGCCGGTCAGCACGAAAATGCCGGCCCCGATAATGCCGCCGATGCCGAGCGCGATGAGGCTCGGGAGACGCAAGGTGCGCTTTAGCGGCGGATTGCCGTGCGCGACGATGCGCTGGACTTCGGTGTCCGACGCCTCGGCTTCGAGGAGTGCGATCGGCTTGACTGCGAAAAGGTCGGTCATTTGTCCCCCCTCGATCACCCGGCCGCCCGCTCGGGGAAGGCCGCCGCCAATGCGGCGCGCTGCGGCGCGATTATGCCGCGCTCGGTGATAAGCCCCGTTACAAGCCGCGCCGGCGTCACGTCAAAGCCAGGATTGGCGGCGGGCGTCGCCTTGGGCGTCAACCGCACGCTGGCAATGCGCCCGTCCTCGGTGACGCCGCGCATATGGGTGACTTCGCTTGCGGCGCGTTCCTCGATGGGGATTTCCTTGACGCCGTCGGCAAGCGAGAAATCGATCGAAGGCGAGGGCGCGGCGACATAGAAGGGCACGTCATTGTCCTTGGCCGCCAGCGCCTTCAAATAGGTGCCGATCTTGTTGCAGACGTCGCCCGTCGCCGTGGTGCGGTCGGTGCCGACGATGACGAGATCGATGCCGCCGTGTTGCATCAGGTGGCCGCCGGCATTGTCGACGATGACCTGATGCGAAATGCCTTGCTGGACGAGTTCCCAGGCAGTGAGCGAAGCGCCCTGGTTGCGCGGCCGCGTCTCGTCGACAAAGACATGCAGAGGAATGCCCGCCTGCTGCGCCTTGTAGATCGGCGCGGTGGCCGTCCCCCAATCGACGGCCGCAAGCCATCCGGCATTGCAATGCGTAAGGATATTGACCGTGCCGCGTTTCTTGCCGGCGGCGGCGCGGATCAAAGCCAGGCCGTGATCGCCGATGGCGGCGCAGAGCGCGACGTCGGCGTCGGCAAGCGCGGCGGCCCGCGCCAAAGCGGCCTCGAAACGCGCTGGCGGCGGCAGCGGTCGCAGATGGTCGCCCATGTCGGCGAGCGCCCAGCTCAGATTGACGGCAGTCGGACGCGTCGCCTTGAGCAGACTCATGGCCGCATCGAGCCCGGCGTCGGAAGGATCCTGGCGCAGCCCCAGCGCCAATCCATACGCGGCGGTGACGCCGATCAGCGGCGCGCCGCGCACCTTCATGTCCTTGATCGCCGCCGCCGCGGCGGCGGCGGTCTCGAGCTTCACGACGATGAATTCATGCGGCAGGCGCGTTTGATCGATGATCGAGATCGCCGCGCCATCGGGGTCCGGCCAGATCGTGCGATAATGTTTGCCGTCGACGCGCATGAATTTTCCGATCAGACGGCGGGGAGCGCACGAAGACGTGAGCGCCGGACGCCGCAAAGCTTCCTGAATCCGACTGCGAAAAGCCGTCTCCTTAACAAGCTTTTAACGAAATCCCGTGCAGTCTCTAACCTCTTGTTAACTCGTTCGGGAGCGCCCTGCCATGGATTCCGGACCGAAGCTCGAACCAAGTTTTGATCCTCTCAAATCCGATGCGGGGAGCGCGGCCGCCGCGCCGCAAGATGTCGGCGCGCCGGCTTCCCCATCTCCGGCCGCACAGGATAAAGGCCAGGACGCGGAAAAGCCTCAGGAAAAGACGCGCGCCAAAGCCCCGCCGATTCCCAGTTCCGCGCTCGTCGTCCTGCCGCCCTCGAAGGCCAGGTTCGAGGCCGAAGAGGTGGCTTCGCGCCCGAAGCGAAAGGGCGGCTTCATGCGCTTCGCCACGCGGGCCGCTTTGGTCCTGATTCTCTGCGGCGCGGCCTTCGCAGCCGGCGGCCGTTTCCTCGGCTCGGCGCCCTTCGCCTTCCGTGCCGGCGATCCGACGACCGCCGCATGGCAATTGGCCAAGGGCAATTCCGACGCGACGACCAAGGCTTTGAGCGAGGAGATGCATGGCATCGAGGCGCGGCTCGATTCGCTGCGGGCGGATGAGTCTTCGGGCGAAATCCTCGCGTTGAAGCGCAGCGTCGATGCATTGAAGGCGAGTTTCGAAGCGCAAAAAGCCGAAGCCAATGCGTCGATAGCGGCGCTTTCGGCGAAACTCGACCAGTTGCAGCGCGAGCCCAGGGTTACGCAGACCGCGCTCGAAAGGCCCGAGCGCAGCCAAGCCAGCGTCGCCGGGGCGGAGCAAGACATCGATCCCAAAGCCATTCAATCGACGCTCGACAAGGCGGCTCACGGCGAAAGGCCAATCACGACGGCGGCAATTCCCGCAAGCGGCGAACCGCAGGACATCGAGCCCGCCTCGCCGCGAGTCCAAACGGCGCTCGAGCCGCAGAAGAAGCCGCTGGTGCTCAGCAATTGGGTGGTGCGCGACGTCTACGACGGCATCGCCCTCGTCGAAGGCCCGGAAGGCGCGCTCGAAGTCATGCCCGGCGACTATCTGCCGGGCGCGGGCGTCGTCAAATCGATCGAGCGCCGCGGCGGCGGCTGGATCTTGCTGACGAGCCGCGGCATGGTCGAATACGCCGGCGACTGATCAAATCCGATCGGGGCCGAGCGGACGCCCGCTGTCGCGAGCGGGCGCTTACCTCACATCC
>JASHVQ010000032.1 GCA_030044485.1 Methylovirgula sp.
CCTATCGCGCACGCTTACCCCGATCATCATCCGCTATCTGCTGCGCGGCGAGCAGGAACGCCAGGAGCAAGGCCTTGCACACGGCCGGCTCGACAGATTCCACGCTGCGTTCAACCGCGGCTTCGACCGATTCCGCGACGCCTATCTTTACGCGCTCAACAACGTCCTGCGCAGCCATGTCGTTGTTGCCGGCGTCGCGCTTGGTGTGCTCGGCGCCGCCGTCCTGCTCATGATGTACGATGGGACCGACTTCTTTCCGCAGATCGACGCCGGGCAGATCCAGCTGCACGTGCGCGCCCCGGCGCGCACCCGCATCGAGGTGACTGAGCGGATCTTCCAGGACGTCGAAGATCGCATCCGCCAGTTGATCCCGCCCAAATATCTCGGGCTCATCATCGACAACATCGGCCTGCCGCAGCGCTCCTACAATCTCGCCTTCACCGACGGCTCGACGATCGGCGTCAACGACGGCGTGATTCTCATTTCGCTCAAAGAAGGCCATCCGCCGACCGCGAGTTGTATCAAGAGGATACGCACCGCGCTGCGACAGGCGTTTCCGAACATCCTTTTCTATTTCCAACCCGCCGACATGGTCACGCAAATCCTCAACTTCGGCATTCCCTCGCAGATCGACGTCGAGGTCCAGGGGCCGGATCGCGACGGCAACGAAGAGCTCGCCCAGAGGCTGCGTGAACGGATGGCGAAAGTCGCCGGGCTCGTCGACGTGCATATCCAGCAGGAGCTCGACGCCCCGGAGCTGCATTACGAGATCGACCGCATCCGCGCCCAGCAGCTCGGCCAGACGGTCGACGGCATCGCCAATGATCTCAACATCAGCTTGAGTTCGTCGGAACAGGTCTCCCCCAATTTCTGGACGGACCCGGCGAACGGCATCCCCTATTATTTCGCCGTGCAGACGCCGGAATATCGCGTCGCCAGCATCAACGATCTCGACAACACGCCGATCGTGAGCCAGGCGACGGCACTGACGCCCGTCCCCAACGTCCTCGGCAATGTTGCGACCATGCAGCGCGTGCCGGTGCAATCGGTCTACAACCACTCCAACATTCAGCCGCTCTACGACATTTATGCGAGTGCCCAGGACAGCGATCTCGGCTCGGTCGCCAAATCGATCCAATCCATCGTCGATGCTCTCAAGCCGCAGCTCAAGCCCGGAAACCTATTCCGCGTGCGCGGGCAGATCGACAGCATGAACTCCGCCTTCAGCGATCTGGGGGTCGGTCTCGTCTTCGCGGCCGTCTTCGTCTATCTGCTGATGGTCGTGAACTATCAGAGCTTCCTTGATCCGCTCGCCGTGATCCTCGCCCTGCCCGGCGCGGGCGCCGGAATTCTTCTGATGCTCTTCGTCACCGGCACGACGATCAGCGTGCCCTCGCTGATGGGTGCGATCATGTCGGTGGGCGTCGCTTCGGCAAATTCGATCCTGCTCGTCACCTTTGCGCGCGATCAGCGGCGCGCCGGTGCGAGCGCCCACGACGCGGCCGTCGCCGCGGGGCGGACGAGAATTCGTCCCGTCCTGATGACGGCGGCGGCGATGGTCGTCGGGATGATCCCCATGGCGATCGGCGCTCCCGGCGAAGAACAGAACGCCGTTTTGGCGCGCGCCGTCATCGGCGGCGTTCTGGTCGGCACCGTGACAACCCTTTTGTTCGTGCCCTATCTCTATTCGCTGATCGGCCGCTTCGAGCGCGCCGAGCCGGATGAGGATGCCGAGCCCAGTCCGCAGGGACACTGAATAATGCGCAAGGCTTCCTATTTAGACGATGAACGGAGGATGGCGTCAGATGCGCGATGAAGTTCGGCGGCCGGAGCAGAAGGACGGCAAACCGGCTGTCTCCGTAAATCTTAAGCGCAATGTCCGCCTGGTCGGCTTCGGCGCCCTGGTCCTTGTCGCCGGCCTGCTGGCGTTCGGCACCTGGGGCCATGCGCAGCGGCACCTGGCGGCGCTCGATACGTTGCGGCAACAGGAAGACGAGGTTCCGGCGGTGCGCATCCAGCGCGTCGGCTCGACCGATGCGCCGCGCACGCTCGATCTGCCGGGCAGTATGGAAGCTTTCGACTGGGCGACGGTCTATGCCCGCGCCACCGGCTACATCGCGACCCGCAATGTCGATATCGGCAGCCGCGTCCATGCCGGCGACACGCTCGCCATCATCGCCGCTCCGGATCTCGATCAGCAGCTCAATCAGGCGCGCGCTCAGCTCGCTCAGCTTCAAGCGGCCGTGATCCAGGCCCAGTCGAACATGCAGCTTGCGCAGGTCACCAACCAGCGCACCCAAGTCCTGGTTGGGCAAGGTTGGCAGACCAAGCAGCAGGGCGACGTCGACAGATTGACCTACCAGGCGCAGATTGCGGCGCTGCAGGTCGCGCAGGCCAATGAGAAGGCCGGAGAGGCGCAGGTCTCGCGTCTTGAAGAGCTGACCGGCTTCGAAAAGGTCGTTGCGCCCTTCGACGGCGTGATAACGCAGCGTCACATCGACGTGGGCAGCCTGGTCACGGCCGACGTTTCGAGCGGCACGCCCTTGTTCGACATCGCCCATAGTTCCGTGCTGCGCATCCAGATCTGGGTTCCGCAGGACGCGGTCTTCGGCCTTAAGGACGGAGCCACGGCGGAAGTCCGCGTGCCGGAAATCGCGGATCGCGTGTTCCACGGCACGGTGGCGCGTAACGCCAATGCCTTGCAGGCGGGAACGCGCAGCAGATTGACGGAGGTCGATGTCGACAATGCCGACGGCACGCTGTTTCCCGGTCTCTATTGCACGGTGCGGCTGTTCATCGAACGACTCCAGCCGGTGATCTCAATTCCCTCGCAGGCCGTGATCTTCAACAAGAACGGGCTCAGCGCCGCCGTCTACGAGGACGGAAGGGTGAAGATCAAACCGCTCGACGTGCTCGCCGATAATGGCGCCGAACTCGAAGTGCGCGCCGGCCTCAGTCCCGACGACGAGGTGATCCTCAGCCCGCCCGTCAACATAAGGGACGGCATGCGGGTCAGCGTGGCAAACGGCAACGGGTCGAGTCAGCAGGCCGCTTCGCGCTGAGCTTCGCCTCGCGCCCGCGTCAAATAAGCTCCTGCGCCCAAGAAAAATCGCGGAAGGATCGTCCTTCCGCGATTTGATTCTTGCCTTGGCAGGCTCAGTATTTGGCGACGACCGGGGCCGGAGGGGCGCCCAAGTCGAACTTATAGCTGAAGCCCACCTCGACCCTGTTGTCGGTATTGTGCAGCTGCAAAGCGGTCCCGGGTACGGTGGACGTCAGCGGGAAGCTATAGGTGCCGTAGTCGGTATAGCGATATTCGACGCGCGCCGACCAATTCGGATCGAAGGCATATTCGATGCCGGCACCGGCCGTCCAGCCAAAGCGCCCGACCGTCTGCGAATCGGCAGCCGCGCCGAAGGCACTGATGTCGCGGATCGAAGCATAAGCGCCACCGCCCGTGCCGTAGATCAGCACCCGATCCCAGGCCCAACCCAAACGCGCGCGGATCGAGCCTTGGACTTCGCTGTTCTCGTAGAAGAGGTTTCCGGCAGGCTCTATGGACGAGGAGGCGTTGCCCGCGCCTTCGCCATCGCCTTCGATGCCGATCACGAATTGGCTGATCTGGTAATTGTAGCCGACATGGACGCCGCCCACGACCCCATTAGGCGTTAGACCCGTGGCGGGCGCCAAAAAAACACCTGCGGGATAAGTCTCGTAATAGCCCGACGTATTGCCCCACTCGTAACCGGCCTGGGCACCGATATAGAGACCGGTCCAGCTAAAGACGGGCGGTGGAGGAGGTGCGAAAGCCGGCGGTTCCTTCGTATTCGGCAGATCCGCCGCCCAAGCGCCGCCGCTCAGGATCACGAGCGTGGCCACCGAAACCAACAATTTCCGAATCATATTCAACCCCCTGATTTTGAACGTTGCCGGGACCATGCACACGCCAACGTGCAAATCTATGTCGAAGGTCCCGGCGCGCCTTGCTCGAGCGCAAGTTTGCCGAAGACTGTGCCCTCATCGCAACAAGATTTCGGGCGCGCCGCGAGGGTGCTAATTTATGGAATCTCCTCGGCAAATTTACTCGCGCTCACATGAGCGCGGCATACCGATACGGCAGCTCTGCATTGAGCGATGAGCCCCCATGCACGAGCATGTGACAACCTGCCTCAAGCGCGAAAAATTTT
>JASHVQ010000033.1 GCA_030044485.1 Methylovirgula sp.
ATCGCCATCGACATTTCCGAACAGAAGCTTTTTGCCGAGCAGACCGCGACCGCCGACATGCGCCTGCGCGACGCGCTCGAAGCCGTCTCCGAGGCCTTCGTGCTGTGGGACAGGGACAATCGGCTCGTCATGTGCAATTCCAAGTTCCAGCGGTTCCACAATTTGCCGAACGAGGCGGTGATCGCCGGCCTGCCCTATCGCGAGGTCATGGCCAACGGCACGCCGCCGCTTATCCAGGCGCAGATCGCTTTGGGCGAACGGCCGGGCGCGGGCGCCAAGACCTACGAAGCGCGGCTCGCCGACGGACGCTGGCTGCAAATCAACGAGCGGCGCACCAAGGACGGCGGCTACGTTTCGGTCGGCACCGATATCAGCGCGCTGAAGCGGCACGAAGAGCAATTGCTGGATTCGGAACGCCGCCTCACGGCGACCGTCGCCGACCTGCGCAAATCGCGCCAGACGCTCGAGCGGCAGGCGCAGGAGCTTGCCGAGCTTGCCGAAAAATATTTCGAGCAGAAGGCGCAGGCGGAAAGCGCCAATCGGGCAAAATCCGAATTTCTCGCCAATATGAGCCACGAATTGCGCACGCCGCTGAATGCGATCATCGGCTTCTCGGAAATGATGATCGGCGAGACATTCGGCGCCCTCGGCTCACCCCGCTACCTCGATTACAGCAGGGATATCAAGGCCAGCGGCCAATATCTGCTCGGCGTCATCTCCGACGTGCTCGACATGTCGCGGCTCGAAGCCGGCCGCGTATGGCTGAAAAAGTCGCGGGTCGCGGCGGGGGCGGTTCTCGCCGCCGCAATCGAGACCGTCGCATGCGCCGCCGAAGAGAAAAAGATCGCGATTAGCGCCAAGGCTTCGCCCGATTCGCTGATCTACGCCGACCCGGCGGCGCTCGAGCGCATCCTTTCCTGCCTGCTGCGCAACTCCGTGAAATTCACGCCGCAGAACGGCCGCGTCGCCGTGCGGGTGCGACCGTTGCGCGGCGCCATCAACATTTGCGTCGGCGACACCGGGGTGGGGATTGCCGCGCACGAACTACCGCGCCTCGGCCGCCCTTTCGAGCAATGCACCGCTCAGCTCGACAACGGAATGAAAGGTTCGGGCCTCGGTCTTGCGATCGCCCGTTCGCTTGTCGATCTGCACGGCGGACGGATGCGGCTGCGCTCGAAGCTCGGCGGCGGCACGGCCGTGGTCGTGCATCTGCCGGCCGAAGAGCCTGCCGACCGCCAGGCGCTGCTGTGCGCCGCAATGTCCCGGCCGGGGCAGGGATTGCGTCTCGCCGCCGCCGCACCCTGACGCGGCGGAGGCTTAGTCCAAAATCTTCTTGAAGATTGACCGCACCCTTTTTCGGGTCTCGGCCAGTTCCGAGGTGAGCTGCGAGAAGCTCGGCAGATCGGCCGCCTCGGCAAGCCGCCGTTTAATGGTCTCATGCGCATGCGCCAAGCGCTGCGCCGGATTGAGGATGGTGCGCAGGACCTGGGTAACGTTGGAATAGAGTTGGTGGGCGCGGACGAGCAAATCGGCGTCGTCCCGCGGCAGATAGCCATAGCAGCCAGCCTTGGCGATCATCGCCACCGGCAAGACGTCGATCATCTCCGGCCTCTCGTGCGCGTAGCGCAGGCAGAAATATTGACCGAGAAAATCGATGTCGAGCATGCCACCCGCCGCATATTTCAGATCGAACGGATCGTCCTCGCCCTTTTCCTTGGCGATAAGCGCGCGCATCGCCGACACGTCGGTGCGCAGCGCCGGAAGATGCGGCGCGGCAAGAATTTTGGCGCGCGTCGCCTCTACTTTGGCGCCGAGCGAAGCGTCGCCGGCGATGACCCGCGCGCGCGTCAATGCCAAATGTTCCCAGGTCTCGGCTTCTTTCACCTGATATTCGGCAAAACTCTCGAACTGGGTGGCAAGCGGCCCCTGCCGCCCCGACGGACGCAGCCGCATATCGACGGCGTAGAGCGGTCCGCGCCGCGTCGCCACCGTCAACGCCGAGATGAGCCTTTGGAAAAAGCGCGTGTAATAATTCGTCGCATGCAGCGATTGCGGCCCGTCCGATTCGGGGTGCGCGGCGTCGAATTCGTAGATCAGAATGAGGTCGAGGTCGGAAGCGGCGGTCATTTCGCGCGAACCGAGCTTGCCGAGGCCGAGGATGACACAGCGCCCCTGTCGGATCTTGCCGAAGCGCAGTTCGAAATCGCCCATGACATGCTCAAGGCTGACGCGCAGGATGCTGCCGGCAAGCGCCGAATAGGCTTCGCCCGCGGCGATCGGCTTGATCACGCCGGCCAACAGCCGCAAGCCGATGAGAAAGGATTCCTCCTGCGCGAAATCGCGCAGGCCGTCGAGCACATCGTCGATCGTCGACTGCGGCCCCAGAATATTCCTGAGGCGGACGTCGAAATCGGCGTCGCCGAGCGGCGCAGCCAGAAGATTGCGGTCGAAAGCGACATCGAGCACGTGCGGACGCTGAATGACTATTTCGGCGAGCCGCGGTGCGCTTCCCAGAATTTCGGCGAAAAGGCTGCGCAACTGCGCGTTGGATTTCAGAATCGACAGAAGCTCGACGGCGGCCTTCATCCGACCGAGCGCCTGATCGAAGGCCGCGACGGCGGCATCCGGGTCGCCGGATTGCGCGAAAGCTTCGAGAAGCGCCGGCACAAGCTCGGTCAAGACTTCCCGCGCCCGTTCCGAGTGGACCGCGCGGCGGCGGCCGAAGTGCCAGCCGCGAATCGTCTCCGCCACCAGTTCGGGCCGCCGGAAGCCGAGCCGCGTCAAGGTTTCGAGCGTCTCCGGATCGTCGGCGACGCCCGTAAAAACCAGACTGCCCGTCGCCGTCGACAGTCGGGGCGAAGTTTCGAAGAGACGCGCATAATGTTTGGCGACGTTGCCGAGCTGCGCTCCAAGGTCCGCCGCGAAGGGTTCGAGCCCCGGATAGCCGCAGAATTTCGCGAAGCGCAGCAGCTCGGCCGGATCGTTCGGCAGGCGCTGCGTCTGTTCGTCGGCAATCATCTGCAGGCGATGTTCCGTCTCGCGCAAGAAGAGGTAAGCGGCTCCGAGCTCGTCGCGCGCCTCGCGGCTGATCAGTTCCTGCCTCTCCAATTCGGCCAGCATGGCGAGCGTCGAAGAACCGCGCAGCTGCGGGCGCTTGCCTCCGAAGATCAGCTGCTGGGTCTGCACGAAAAACTCGATTTCGCGAATGCCGCCGCGACCCAGTTTGAGATCGTGCCCGGCGACGGCGATCTCGGCGTGCCCGCGCACGGCGTGGATCTGGCGCTTCATGGCATGAATGTCGGCGATCGCCGCGTAATCGAGATAGCGGCGCCAGATGAAGGGCGTGAGCCGCGCGATGAAGGCGTCGCCCAGCTCAAGGTCGCCGGCGATGGGGCGCGCCTTGATCATCGCGGCGCGCTCCCAATTCTGGCCAAAGGACTCGTAATAGAAATGCGCGGCCGGCAGCGAAATCGCGATTTGCGTCGAGCCCGGGTCCGGCCTTAGCCGCAGATCGACGCGCAGCACATAGCCGTCGGCCGTGCGCTCCTGCAAAATCTTGACGAGGCGCCGTGTCATGCGCACGCAGAGCATTGCCGGCTCCTCGAGATGCGCGAGCGCCGGGCTGGCCGGATCGAAGAAAACGATAAGATCCGTATCGCTCGAATAATTCAGCTCTCGCCCCCCGTGTTTTCCGAGCGCAAGCACGACAACCCCGCAATCTTGATCGGGTTTTGCGGCATCCGCCAGGCGAAGCTGACCGCCTGATCGCGCCTCGCGCAAAACGAAGTTGAGCGCCGCCGCGACGAAGACATCGGCGGCGGCGGTAAGCGCTTGCATGACGTGCTGCGTGGTCCAGATGCCGCCGAGATCGGCAAGCGCCACGAGCAGCGCCACCTCCTGCTTGGCGCGTCGCAGAAGATGCATGACCTCGGCCTCCGACGCAGGCGTTGCCGAGGCAAGCTCAGCGAGAAGCGCCTCAAGCCGCGTCTGCGGCGTGCCGCCGAGAAGGCGCTGCAAGCGGCGCGGATCCGATTTGGCGAGCTTGAAAAGATAGGGCGAATGATCGGCGATTGCCAAAAGCAGCGCGCGGGTCTTTGGATCGAGCTGCGCGGGGACGCCGAGTTCGGCCAACCGCGCTTCGGCCGCGGCACGATCGGCAAGCCGCGGAGCCTTGCCAAGGCGCTCGCGAAGTTTTGCTTGCCTCATGCGCCCTCCCCTCGCGGCCGCTCAGGCCGCCGCATCCGTCGGCGATTTAACGGGAGGAACGAGCTTTGTCGGGGTAACCGCCGCGGCCGGCAATACGAGAACCGCCTTGAGGCCGGGCAAATTGTCCTCAAAGCGCAATGTGCCCTTGTGCAGGCGCGCCACGGCCGCGGCCAGCGCCAGGCCCAATCCGGAGCCAGGCCGCGAGCGGGAATTCTCGAGCCGCACGAAGCGTTCCTGCACGCGCTCGCGATCCGCGGCGGCGATGCCCGGCCCGTGATCGGCGACGCTGATCTCGATGAGCTTGCCCTGACGCCTGGCGGCGACAACGATTTCGGGTTTGGGTTCGACGCCGCGCGGCGCGCCATATTTCAAGGCGTTGTCGACGAGATTGGCGAGCGCTTGGCTTACAAGCTCGCGGCTTCCGTGCAGCATCAGTCCGGGACGCACGTCGAGCTTGAGACCGACTCCGCGGTCTTCGGCAAGCGGCTCGTAAAGCTCGGCGACGTCGCGCGCCACATCGGCGGCGTCGAAATCGACCATGCCCTGCGGCCCCGCCCCCGCCTCGGCGCGGGCGATCATCAACAGCGCGTCGAAGACGCGGATCAGCGCATCGGACTCGTCGAGGACTTTTTCGAGCGCGGCCCGATAGTCCTCCGGGCCTTCGCGAATTGCAGCGCCTGTTCGGCGCGGCTGCGCAACCGCGTCAGCGGCGTCTTCAAGTCATGCGCGATATTGTCGGAGACCTCGTTCAGTCCGGTAACCAGAACGGAGATGCGGTCCAGCATGGAATTCAAGTTCTGCACGAGACGGTCGAGTTCGTCGCCCGTGCCGGCAAGCGGCAGCCGTCCGGAAATATCGCCGGCGACGATGGTCTTGGCTTTTGCGGTGATCGCATCGACGCGGCGCAAAACGTGGCGGGCCACAAGCAGACTGCCGATCGCCCCGATGATGACAAGCCAGATGAGCGAGGTGACGAGCGCGCCGCCAAAAATACGGCGCATGCGCAGCCCCTCTTCGATGTCATGCCCCACGAGCAGGCGGAAGCCGCCGGAAAGCGCGAAGATCCGCGCCAAAGCGCGATGCTGCCGGCGCGTGTCGCCGACCCGCAGATAGTCGGTCTCGACGAGTCCCGGCTGGGACAGGACGCCGGGCGGCAGACTCGCTATATTGCCGGCGATCGGCTCGCCGGCGTGCGTGGTCACGAGATAAAGCCCGGCTCCCGGCTGTTCGGCGCGCCGTTGCACCGCGGCGACGAGCTGAACGATGCCGCCTTCCGAATATTGCTCGGCCAATCCGGTGATGTCGGTATCGACGGTCTGGGCGATCTGCGCATCGACGAGTTTCTCGACGTTCCAGCCGGCGCGCGCCAAGACGAGACCGGCGCCGATTGCGGCGACGACCAGATAGGCGAGCGAAATCTTGAACGCCGTCGAGCGGAAAAGCTTAGCGATTGCCGTCACGGATCATGTATCCAGCGCCGCGTATCGTTTGCAAGAGCTGCGGGTCGAAACCTTTGTCGATCTTGGCGCGAAGCCGCGAGATATGGACATCAATGACATTGGTCTGCGGATCGAAGTGATAGTCCCAGACGTTCTCGAGCAGCATGGTGCGGGTGACGACCTGGCCGGCATGTTTCATCAAATATTCGAGCAGCCGGAATTCGCGCGGCTGAAGAAGGATCTCCCTGCCATTGCGCGTCAGCTTATGCGACAGCCGGTCGAGTTCAAGTCCGCCGACCCGGTAGACCGTCTCTTCCGCCGTGCCGCTGGACTTCCGCCGGGCGAGCACCTCGATGCGCGCCAGGAGCTCGGAAAATGCATAGGGCTTGGCCAAATAATCGTCGCCGCCGGCGCGCAGGCCCTTCACCCGATCGTCGACCTGGCCGAGCGCCGAAAGGATCAGCACCGGAGTCCCGATCTTCTGGACGCGGAGCGCGCCGATCAACGAAAGCCCGTCGAGCTTCGGCAGCATGCGGTCGACGATGAGGACATCGTAGTTTCCCTCGCGCGCCTTGTCATAGCCTTCGACCCCGTCGGCGGCGTGATCGGCCACGTGCCCTGCCTCACGCAGCGCTTTTGCGAGGTAAAGGGCGGCCTCCGAATCGTCTTCGATGATCAAGACACGCATGGAAGACATATAAGCCGTCCATCAAAAAAACGGCAGGCCGGAGCTTGAGCTCCCGACCTGCCGTCTCCTGAAACCGGCGCCGCAGACGGGGGGCAGATGCGACGCGGGCGGAGAGGAGAACTGCCGGCGTCAGGACGCCGGGTTGACTGAGAGCGCCACGAAATGCGTGTCGTCGCCGCTCTTGACCCGCAGGAGCACGGCTTTGCGGCCCGCCTTTTTCGCATCTGCGAGTACGTCCGAAATATCGCTCGGCTTGGAAACGGCCTTACCGCCGGCTTCGAGGATGACGTCGCCGACCTTCAAGCCCTTCTGCGCGCCGGCCCCATCCGGATCGACATCGGTGATGACGACGCCTTCCTTGCCGGCACCGGGAACCGCATCCGCCGAAGCCATTGCCAGGCCGAAATTATCGAAGCTGCCGGTATTCTGCTGGCTGTTGGTGTCGGCCTTGGCCTCCTGGTCGTTCGGCAAGGTGCCGAGCTTCACCGAAAAGGTCTTCTCCGAACCGTCGCGCCAAACAAGCAGGCTCGCATCGGTATTCGGTCCGAGCGCCGCGATCGTGCGGGCAAGTTCGCGCGGGCCGTCGACGGTCTCGCCGTTGACGCCGAGGATGACGTCGCTGGTCTTGATCCCCGCCTTGACGGCCGGCGAATTCGGCTGCGTGTCGGCGATGAGCGCGCCCTTCTGCGTCTTCAGGCCGAGGCTGTCGGCGATGTCGGATGTAACCGGCTGGATTTCGACGCCGATCCAACCGCGGGTGACTGTTCCTTTGTCCTTCAGCGATTCGATGACGCCTTGCGCCTCGTCGGCCGGGATATCGAAGCCGATGCCGACGCTGCCGCCCGACGGCGAATAGATCGCGGTGTTGACGCCGACGACCTGGCCTTGCGTGTTGAAGGTCGGGCCGCCCGAGTTGCCGCGGTTCACGGGTGCGTCGATCTGCAGATAATCGTCATAAGGACCCGAGCCGATGTCGCGGCCGCGCGCCGAGACGATGCCGGCGGTCACCGTGCCGCCGAGCCCGAAGGGATTGCCGACGGCGATGACCCAATCGCCGACGCGCGGCGTGGTCTTGGAGAACGTGACATAGGGAAAGTTCGAGCCGTTGGTGATTTTCAGAAGCGCCAGATCGGTCTTCTTATCGGTGCCGACGACTTTCGCCGCATAGGTCGTCTGACCGTCGTCCATGGTGATCGTAACGTCGGTCGCATTGTCAACGACATGGTCGTTGGTCACGACATAGCCGTCCGGTGAAATGATGAATCCCGAGCCCTGGGCCAAGGTCATATGCGGCCTGTCGCGACGGAACTGGAAGGGGATTCCGTCCTGGCCGCCAAATCTCTTGAAGAACCGCTCCAAAGGATCGCCGGGCTGAAGGCCCGGAACGGAGGAATCAGAATCGTCGTCCGAATCGGAAACATCCGCCATCTTCACTTTGATCGAGACGACGGCGCCGCGGACTCTGTCGACCACATCGGCGAAGGAAAAGGCATTGATCGGCAAGCTGGGACCGGCCTCAGCCTGGGCCGGTGCGGGGAAGCTCGCATGCGGCAACCTGAGGTCGCCAGCGAAGGCGCCGGCCAGCGCCAGGGCCGCAACCGAGCCGAGAAGAAGGATGCGCACAGAGGACCGCGCTTTGGGTCGCGGCGCGCCGTCATGTTGGCTGCGAAACTGCTGATCCATCTTATGTTTCTCCATGTGGGTCTGCGCAGGCAATGCGAGAATGTAACGGATGACACATCCTCTGCCGATCAGGATGGGACAATACGGTTTACGTCGCCATTTCGGGCAGATGAAACTTTGGTAATCTTGGCGCCGCGTTCACGGAGGGCGACATGGCGACAGGCAAAATCGTGCTTTATCACATGCCGAATTCGCGCTCGAACGCGACTCTGCTGCTTCTTGAAGAGCTGGGCGCGCCCTATGAACTGCGCATCCTCAACATGAAAAAGGGGGAGCAGCGCCAGGCGGCCTATCTCGCCGTCAATCCCATGGGCAAGGTCCCCGCGGTCATCCATAACGACACGCTGATCACCGAGCAGGCGGCGATTTACATCTATCTCGCCGATCTCTTTCCGCAAGCCGGCTTGGCGCCACGCTTCGATGATGCGCAGCGCGGCGCCTATCTGCGCTGGATTGTCTTTTACGCCAGCGCATTCGAACCGGCGATCATCGACCGCTCGCTGCAACGCGACTCGGGCCGGCCGGCCGCCAGCCCCTACGGCGATTTCGACACGATGTTCGGCACGCTCCTCCGGCAGTTCGAAACCGGACCCTATATCTTGGGCGCGCGCTTTTCGGCGGCGGACGTTCTGTGGGGGGCCTCGCTATCCTTCATGATGGGCTGGAAACTTCTTCCGGAGGCGCCAGTCCTTGCCGATTACGTCGCGCGCCACAAGGCGCGGCCGGCCGTGGGGCGCATCGCGGCCAAGAACGCCGAGATCCTCGCCGCCCGAGATGCCGCGCCAGCCGGCTAGCGAGCTGCCAAGCCGTCGAGCAGCGTGCGCAGCAAACGGCTGACGAGCGTCTCGATGGCGAGGTCGGAGCCGGTAATGTCGTCGATGACGAGCATGGTCAGGCCATGCACCGCCGACCAGACGGAGAGCGCGGCGACCGCAAGTTCGGTTCTGCTTCTCGCGGAGATCGCAAAGGCGCCGCTTTGCGCGCCGCGCAGAATGATGTCCTCCAAAACCGCCTTGGCACCGGCGCCCGCGGCGCGCACCTCGGTGGGGCGGCCGCTGTCCGCCTTGGCCCTGCCGCGTTTTCCCGCCTCCGCCGCGCCGTTCGCCGCGGCGAGCGCCGGGCCGAACATCAGCCGGTAGAGCGCCGGATTCTCGAGGCCGGATCTCACGTAAGCTTTGCCGGAGGCGAGCAGCGCGGCGCGCGGCCCGTTCGTGCCTGCGACAGCTTTTCGCAGGCGTTCGCGCAACGCATTGAATCCCGCCGCGGCAACGGCGCCCAGCAGATCGCGTTTCTCGGGGAAATGATTGTACGGCGCATTATGGCTGACGCCCGCCCGCCGCGCCACCTCGCGCAGCGAAAAAGCCCAATCCTGCTCTTCGGTTACGAGTGCGAGCGCCGCATCGATGAGGGCGCGGCGCAGATCGCCGTGGTGATAGGGGCGGCTGGATTCGGCCTGGCTCATGCTGGCTCCGAAAGATGTTGACACTGCCTATATTGGCCTCTATGTGGGCATTGTCAACTTAACGCCGCAAACCCGCACCGTCCAGACCAGGAAGCCCTCCATGCCCAACTTACAGCTCGATATGACCCGCAAATATCCGCTCGACGTGAAACGCAAGCTCGCCAAGCGCTTCGGCGATACCTACGCCGAAGTCATGCAGACCTCGCCGGACCTCGTCGACGTGACCTTTCGCGAACTTGGCGAGGGCAATCTTTGGCGATGCGGAAGCGAGCCGGTGCCTGCCGTCACGCTGATCTGCGACATAAGGCGCGGCCGGCCCGCCGAGCAGCGCGAGCGGCTGGCGCGGGCGCTGGTCGATGCCAGCGTCGACGCGCTCGGCCTCGACCCGCTGCTGGTCAGCGTCGAGTTCACGCAGCATACCGGCGACGAAATTTTTCGCACCATCCTCATCGACGGTGTCGCTCGAGGAGGTCTTTCCAAGGATTGGTCGCCGAACGAGACCGAGACGCCCCTGGTCGAGACGATCAAGGCGGAGCAGCGCGCCAATCGGTAACGGCGAAGACGCTCGCCACGAAGTACCGCTGAACAACCCATAGCTGAGTGCTGGAGGATATTGCCATGTCGATTGCCGATCATTTCGATCACGCGCCGGATACGGGATTTGTGCGGCGCTATGATTCACACGCCGCGCGGCGTCAATTTCAGATTTCGCTGGTTCTCATCGTTATCTTGGCGCTCGCCGCCTTTACGCTCGGGCGGCTCGTGCAGTTCGACGCGCCGGCGGCACAGATCGTTCCGGTCCCAAGCGCGCACCAGACGCATTTTGCCGTGGCCGGCTTGCTGGACGAAAGCGGATGTTGCGACCGGGGCGCGCATAGCGGCTAAAGCGCTTCGGACCCGCGCAAGGGCATTCGCCTTGGGGACAAAAACCATGTTCGACGCAATCGCTCGGCAATTCCGCATTGGCCTATGCGCGCTCGCCGCCGCCGCCCTGCCGCTTTCTCCCGCCGGCGCAGATGCCGCCCCTGCGGCCATCTCCGCCCGCGCCTCGCCGCAACAGGTCAAGGCCATGCAGACCTTGATTCACTCGCTCGCCTTGCAAGCCGCGATGTACGCCGTTCCAATCGTCGCAATGTACAATTTGCGCAATACGATCTCTTTCGGGCCACATGCGAAAGCTCCGCCGAACGAGATCTGGCGAATTGAGAACATCGCGACCCCCAAGATCGCCGAAGAGGCCGGCTACGTCACGCCCAACGTCAACGTCATTTATGGTTTCGGCTTTATCGATCTCGGCGAGCAACCCTTCATTCTCAGCGCGCCCGACTCGCACGGCCGATATTATATGATCGAAATCGTCGACATGTGGAGCAATGCCTTCGCTTACATAGGCGGCCTCGCAACCGGCTACAAAGGCGGCAGCTATGCATTGGTCGGCCCCGGGTGGCACGGCGTGCTTCCCGCCGGGGTCAAGCGCATCGACTGTCCGACGCGTTGGGTCGAAATTCAGCCGCGCGTCCATCTCGCGGGCGAGGCGGATCTCCCTGCCGCGCAACAGGTGCTGCATGCGATTAGCGTGCAAGGCCTGGCGCAATTTGAAGACCGCGCCGCGCCGCCGCCGATCGCCTACCGCTACGCGGTTCCAAGGGTCAACCCGAAGGTCGCCAGCAGCCAGATGCAATTTACCGATCCGCTGCAGTTTTGGGAGATCTTCTCGGCCGCGATGAACGAAAACCCGCCGCCGCAGAACGAGATCGCGTCGGTTCTCCCCGTCTACAGGTATCTCGGTATCGAGATCGGGAAACAATGGAAGCGCGAAAGCGTCGATCCGTTGATACTCGCGCAGATGAAACTTGCGGCCGAGGAAATCGGACCGTTGATGAACCAATCCCTGCCTATCGGCGGAGGGTTGGCCGAGGGCTGGATCATACCACCGCCGAATCTCGGCATGCCGGGTGCGGATTATCTGGCGCGCGCGATCGTCGCGGTGTTCGGACTCACTTCGAACACGCCGACGGAAGCGATCTATTATTCCGGAATGCTCGACGTAAATTCTCAGCCGCTGACCGGCGCCAAACGCTATACGATGACACTAAAGGAGCCGATGCTCTACGCAAAGCGCGTCCCGCCCGGTTTCTGGTCGATGACGATGTATGACGCCGTCACGTTCTACACCGCCCCCAATCCGATCAACCGCTATGCGCTGGGTAGCGACGACAATCTGAGGCGTAACGCGGACGGTTCGATCACGCTCTATGTGCAGCACGACGATCCGGGCCTCGACAAGAGGTCCAACTGGCTGCCGGCGCCCTCGGGGCCGTTCTATCTCATCCTGCGCAATTACGCTCCCGCGCCTGAGGTCGTCCAAGCGCTGCAAAATCCCGCCGCCTTCCAGGGACCCCCGCCATTGATACCGGTCCGCTAGCGACGCAGGACCCTTTCACGCATCGGCGTCCCAAGGTAGAGTTCATCGCGGCGGTCGCTTGGGACCGGAAGCGAGGGGAAATCCTGCGATGCTCGATCTTGCGCTCGCCATCGCCCATCATCTCCTGGTTTTCGCTCTGTTCGGGATCCTCTTCGCCGAACT
The DNA here is from genome assembly GCA_030044485.1 of Methylovirgula sp. Taxonomy (GTDB): domain Bacteria; phylum Pseudomonadota; class Alphaproteobacteria; order Rhizobiales; family Beijerinckiaceae; genus Methylovirgula. The sequence continues at coordinate 12,066 of JASHVQ010000033.1, forward strand.
CATATCCGTGCGTCCCGGCATGGATCGAGAGGCCGTGGCGCGTATCGCCGCGATCGACATCTGCTACGGCGTGCTCGCCGGCCTGATCATCGTCGTCGGCTTTTCGCGGGCAATCTTCGCCGCGAAAGGCTGGACCTATTATTCTCACAACGCCTTCTTCTGGGCGAAGCTCGGAACATTCGCGGCGGTTGGTGTGCTTTCGGTGCCTCCCACCCTTGATTACATACGCTGGCGTCGCGCGAATATTGCGCCGAGCGCGGTGCAGGTCCGCGTTGTGCGGCGATACCTTTGGGTTGAAGTTGCGCTCTTCGCCCTGCTCCCCGCTTTCGCCGCCGCCATGGCGCGCGGCTATGGAGAGATGGGGTAAGGACCCAGAAGCGAGACAGCAAATGGATCCTTCGACGGAAACGAGGCCCACAGCCAGCCTTCGCGATTATCTCGCGGCGGAACGCACTTTTCTCGCCTGGATTCGCACCGGCATAGCCCTGATGGGATTCGGCTTTGTTGTCGCCCGGTTCGGCCTTTTCCTGGAACAACTCAAACTTACGCAGCGGGCTACGCCGGCGGCCTCCCTCGATCTGTCGTTGTGGTTCGGCACGGCGCTGCTCGCGATTGGCGTGATCGTCAATCTTTTGGCCGCATGGCACCAGGCTCGGATGGTTCGTGAGCTCAACAGAGGCGAAACACCGCGTTGCAGTCCCGTGGCCCAACATGTCGTGATAGCTCTGCTGCTGGCGTTGATAGGACTTGCAATGGGGGTCTATCTGGTTTCCGTTCGAGGTTCTTCGAGCATTCACTCCAGCGCAGAAGCAGCAAAAGTGGGAATGACGATGCCTGCGACCAAGCCGCTGATCTTAGGCAGCCCAATGGCCGCCGCGCCCCTCATGGCGGCTGCCCCGAGCATTGCCATCGGCCCCCTCTGAAGATTCCGGTTTTGGCAACGGCCGCTCTCACTCGCCCCACACCACCTGCCCGGCGACGAGCGTAAGCTTCACCCTGCCCTGCAGTTTGGCCTCATCGAACGGCGTGTTCTTGCAGCGCGAATGCAGCTTCATCGGATCGAGCACATAGGGCTCGTCGGGATCGAAGCGGATGAGATCGGCGGGCGCGCCGATGGCAAGTTTGCCCTGCGGCAAGCCGAGGATCTCTGCGGGGCGCGAGGACATGGCGGCGAGAAGCCGGGCAAGTTTCACTTCCCCGGAATGAACCAGGCGCAGCCCCGCCGAAAGCATGGTTTCGAGCCCGATTGCGCCATATTCGGCCTCGGCGAAAGGCAGGCGCTTGGTCTCGACGTCCTGCGGATTGTGATCCGACACGATCACGTCGATCAGGCCCTGGGCGAGCGCTGCGACGAGCGCCTGGCGCTCCTCCTCCTGGCGCAGCGGCGGGCTGAGCTTCAGAAACGTACGGTAGTCGCCGATGTCGTTCTCGTTCAGCGTCAGATGATTGATCGAGGTCGCGCAGGTGATCGGCAGGCCGGCTTTCTTCGCGGCGCGGACCGCCTCGAGCGACAATCTGGTCGAGACGAGCGCGGCGTGATAGCGCGCTCCGGTCAGCGCCACGAGCCGGATATCGCGGTCGAGCATGATCGCTTCCGCCTCGCGCGGAATCCCCGGAAGTCCGAGACGGGTCGAGAACTCGCCCTCGTTCATGACCCCCTCCGTCGCAAAGTCGGGGTCTTGCGTGTGATGGATGACGAGCGCGTCGAAATCCCGCGCATAGGCCATGACGCGGCGCATGATCTGCGCGTTGCGCAACGAATTGGCGGCATCGCTGAAGGCGACGGCGCCGGCTTCCTTCAGAAGGCCGATCTCGGCGATCTCCTCGCCGCGCAAGCCTTTGCTCAAAGCCGCGACCGGCAAAACCCGCACCTGCCCCGTGTCGCGCGCCCGGCGCAGCAGAAAGTCGACGACCGCCGGTTCGTCGACCGGCGGATTGGTGTCGGGCCGCGCCAGAATTGTCGTCACGCCCCCCGCCGCCGCGGCGGCGGTCGCCGTGGCGATCGTCTCGCGGTGTTCGGCGCCCGGCTCGCCGACGAAGGCGCACATATCGATGAGGCCCGGCGCCACGACGTCGCCCCGGCAATCGACGGCGTGGGCATGCGACGGCAGGTTCGCGGGCGCCACGCCGGGGCCGAGATCGCGGATGATTCCGTCGACGACGAGAACGCCGCCACGCATCTCCTTGCCGCCGGCCGGGTCGAGGAGCCGGGCGTTGACGAGCGCCAGCGGCTGATGGGCGATCGACGGCGAGGATGGAGCTTTCATCGCGTTCTACTCATTGGGCAGATGTTCGGCGAGCGCGGCGAGCACCGCCATGCGCACAGCGACGCCCATTTCCACCTGCTCGCGGATGAGGCTTTGCGGCCCGTCGGCGATGCTCGAATCGATTTCGACGCCGCGATTCATCGGCCCGGGATGCATGATGAGCGCATCCTTGTCGGCATAGCGAAGCTTTTCCGCGTCGAGGCCGAAAGTGCGGAAATATTCGCGCGACGACGGGACGAAGCCGCTGTTCATGCGCTCGCGCTGCAGGCGCAGCATCATTACGATGTCGGCGCCGGCCAGTCCGCTCTTCATGTCGCGACAGGCTTGCGCGCCCATGCGCTCGATTCCCGCCGGCATGAGCGTCGAGGGCCCGACGGCGCGCACGCGCGCCCCGAGCGTCGAGAGCAGAAGAATGTTGGAGCGCGCGACGCGCGAATGCAGGATGTCGCCGCAGATTGCAACCGTAAGCCCCTGGATGCGGCCCTTGTTGCGGCGGATGGTCAAAGCGTCGAGCAGCGCCTGCGTCGGATGTTCATGCGCGCCGTCGCCGGCATTGACCACCGCGCAATCGACCTTCTTGGCAAGCAGATGCACGGCGCCCGCCTGGGCATGGCGCACCACGATAATGTCGGGGCGCATGGCGTTGAGCGTCACCGCCGTATCAATCAGCGTCTCGCCTTTTTTTATGCTGGACGTCGCAACCGACATGTTCATCACATCGGCGCCCAGCCTCTTGCCGGCGAGCTCGAAGGAAGATTGCGTGCGGGTCGAGGCTTCGAAGAAAAGATTGATGAGCGTGCGGCCGCGCAGGGTGGCGCGCTTCTTCTCGACCTGCCGCGAGACTTCGATGGCGTCCTCGGCCCGATCCAGCAGGGTTAAGATGTCCTGCTCCGAAAGCCCCTCTATCCCGAGCAAATGCCGGTGCCGGAATTTCTGGATGGGCCGCAATTCGGACATTAAAGGGCTTCTATAGGATCGAATTCGCTCGCTTCGCAAGGGTGCCGCGGCGAGCTTGGTTGATAATCAAGATGCCAGTCCCCATTTGACAGCAAGGCGCCCCTACCCCATGTTCCGCGGCAACGAGCGCTGGCCTCGCTACCCGCCGGAGTTCAAGGCGGCGCTGTCGAATTCCTGAAAATTGCAGTTATTTGAGCCGCTTAGGGATCGGAGTCCTGTCCTTATGAATCTCGTCATCGTCGAATCGCCGTCCAAGGCCAAGACGATTAACAAATATCTCGGCCGCAATTACGAGGTCGTGGCGTCCTTCGGCCATGTGCGCGATCTGCCGGCCAAGGACGGCTCCGTCGATCCCGATGCCGACTTCCACATGCTCTGGGAGGTCGACGCGAAAGCCGCCAAACGCCTGGCCGACATCGCCGCCGCCGCAAAGACCGCCGACAAGCTCATCCTCGCCACCGACCCGGACCGCGAAGGCGAAGCGATCTCCTGGCACGTTCTCGAAATCTTGAAGGCCAAGCGCGTTCTCAAGGGCAAGCCGGTCGAACGGGTCGTCTTCAACGCCATCACCAAGGACGCGGTGCTCGAAGCGATGCAGCATCCGCGCCAAATCGACGAGGCGCTGGTCGATTCCTATCTCGCGCGCCGCGCGCTCGATTATCTCGTCGGCTTCAATCTCTCGCCGGTTCTGTGGCGCAAATTGCCGGGCGCGCGCTCGGCCGGCCGCGTCCAGTCGGTCGCGCTGCGGCTCGTTTGCGATCGCGAACTCGAAATCGAAAATTTCGTGCCGCAGGAATATTGGTCGCTGGTCGCGCATCTGAAGACCAAGGCCGGCGCGCCCTTCGTAGCGCGCCTCGTCGGCGCCGACGGCAAGAAGATTGCCCGCCTCGACATAGGCTCGGGCGCCGAGGCCGAAGCCTTCAAACAGGCGCTCGAGCAGGCGCGGTTTAAGGTCGTCGGCGTCGAGGCCCGGCCCGTCAAGCGTCATCCCGCCGCGCCGTTCACCAC
>JASHVQ010000034.1 GCA_030044485.1 Methylovirgula sp.
TCTCGATCAACGGCCAACTCGGCGTCGATGTCGCGGCGGGCATCGGCTCGCTGACCTTGCAGCCGGCGCCGTATCGCCATTATTACCGCCACCATCGCGACCATCACGTCTGAGCGCTCTAGCGCCGCCCAAATAAAGGTTGGCTGGCTCCTTGGTTAAAGGTCGCTTGGTTGCGGCGCGGCAGGCGCGCCCATAAATTGGGTGCGAAGCCGCCATGCGATGGGAAAATGGCGGCGATGTCGCACGACCCGGCGAGGAAGGCACATATGGCGGGCAGCGCAGCCGGCAAGACCGCGCTTCACTCCAAGCTCATCATCATCGGCTCGGGGCCGGCCGGCTATACGGCGGCGATTTACGGCGCGCGCGCGCTTCTCGAGCCGATCCTGATCGCCGGCTTCGAGGCCGGCGGGCAGTTGATGATCACCACCGACGTCGAGAATTATCCGGGATTTGCCAAGCCGATCCAAGGCCCGTGGCTCATGGAGCAGATGCGGCTTCAGGCCGAAGAGGTGGGCGCGCGATTGATCGCCGATCATATCGTCAAGGTCGATCTCGGCCGCCATCCCTTCCTGCTTTTTGGCGACGGCGGCGAAATATATTCTTGCGATGCTTTGGTGATCGCCACCGGCGCCAAGGCAAAATGGCTCGGCCTTGCCTCCGAGGCGCGCTACAAGGGGCATGGCGTCTCGGCCTGCGCCACATGCGACGGCTTCTTCTATCGCGGCATGCCGGTCGTCGTGGTCGGCGGCGGCAACACGGCAATCGAAGAGGCGCTCTATCTCAGCCATCTCGCGAGCAAGGTCACGCTCGTGCACCGGCGCGAGAGTTTCCGCGCCGAGAAGATTCTTCAGGAGCGGCTCTTCAAGACGCCGAATATCGAGATGGTCTTCGACAGCGTCGTCGAGGAAATCTGCGGCGCGCAAGAAGGTCCGACGCGCGTCACGCATGTGCGCGTCAGAAACGTAAAAACCGAGGTATTTAGCGAAATCGTCGCCGATGGCGTGTTCATCGCAATCGGCCACGCGCCGGCCACCGAACTTTTCCTCGGCCAGGTCGAGGCGAAGCCGAACGGCTATTTGAAGACTGCGCCTTTTTCCACGGCGACCAACATTCCCGGCGTCTTCGCCGCCGGCGATGTGACCGACGACGTTTACCGTCAGGCGGTGACCGCCGCGGGTCTCGGCTGCATGGCGGCGCTCGAAGCCGAGCGCTGGCTGGCGGCCCGTGCCCATCGGCGCGCCGCGGCTGAATGAGCGTTAGCACAAAAACGTTAAAGCTCAGCCGCCGCTATTCGACCGCAATTTCCCTATTGCCTGCCCAGGCGCGGAGGACTCCATGGACTGGGACAAGCTGCGCATCTTCCATGCGGCGGCGGAAGCGGGGTCCTTCACACGGGCCGGCGGCGCGTTGGGACTTAGCCAATCGGCGGTCAGCCGGCAGGTGAGCGCGCTCGAACAGGAACTCGCCGTCCCGCTTTTTCACCGCCACGCGCGCGGCCTCATCCTCACCGAGCAGGGCGAGCTTCTCTTTCGCACCGTTCGCGACGTGATGGCCAAGCTCGAATCCGTGCAGACGAGCCTCGCCGACTCGCGTGAGAAGCCGCATGGCGAATTGCGCATCACGACGACCTTCGGGATCGGCACCAATTGGCTGACCCCGCGGCTCGGCCAATTTCTCGAACTCTATCCCGACGTCCGATTGAAAGTGATCTTATCGGACGACGAGCTCGATCTGGCGATGCGCGAGGCCGACGTCGCCTTGCGGCTGCGCGAACCGCTGCAGCCCGATCTCATCCGCCGCCGCCTGTTCACCGTGCATTATCATCTCTACGCCTCGGTCGATTATCTCAAGCGCCACGGAAATCCGCAGACGTTCGAAGACCTCGATCACCACCGGCTGTTGAGTTTGACGGCGCCGAGCTTTCTCGACGATCTCAACGCGCTGCTCTATTTGGGCCGCGATGCCAAGAATCCTCGCGAACCTGTGATGGCGGTCAACAACATCACGGCGCTGTGGCAGGCCGTCGAAAACGGCGTCGGCGTCGCGATTTTGCCCGAATATTTGAACAAACCCCACCTCGTGCAGCTGCTTCCGCAGGCTCCGATGCCGGAATTGGAATGCTATCTCGTCTATGCGGAGGAAATGAAGAACGTCGCGCGCGTTCAGGTCTTTAGAGATTTTCTTGTCGCAAGCGCGCAGCGTTGGCGCTATTAGTGAAAGATTGGCGGCTCGCCTGGGTGCGTGAATGAGACGAGTTCTCTTTGGCGTTTTTGCCGCCACTCTGGCCGGCGCTCTGATGGCGCAGGCGCAGACCTCGCCTTCGATCCTGACGTATCACGGCGGCCCCGATCGAAGCGGGCACTTCATCGTTCCCAACCTCAGTTGGGAGCGCGCCAAGTCGCTGCATTTCGATCCGGCGTTCCACGCGGAGCTTTCCGGCGAGCTTCACGCCCAGCCCCTGTATTGGCAGCCGCCGGATTCGAGCCCCGCGCTTCTCATCGCCGCGACCGAAAACAATGTCGTCTATGCGCTCGATGCGAAGAGTGGGCAGACGGTTTGGAAGCGCGAGCTTGGAACGCCGGTCGGCCGTCAGGCGCTGCCGTGCGGCGACATCGCCCCGCTCGGCGTCACCGGCACGCCGGTGATCGACGCGGCGAGCCAAACGCTCTTCCTCGATGCCGCCGTCGCTCTTCCTTCGGGCCCGAGCCATCTCGTCTTCGCAATCGCCCTGAAGGATGGATCGATCCTGCCGGGCTGGCCGGTCGACATTCAGGGCGCGCTCGCCGGGCAAGATCCGCCTTTCATCGCCACCGGCCAAAATCAGCGCGGTGCTCTGCTCGTCGTCAACAACACGGTCTACGTGCCGTTCGGCAGTTTCTTCGACTGCCGGCCCTATCACGGCACCGTCGTCGGCGTGTCGCTCAGCGATCCGCGCAGAGTGATGCGCTGGTCGACGCGCGCCGCGGGCGGCGGCGTGTGGGCGCCGGGGGGCATTGCTTCGGACGGCAACTCGCTGTTCGTCGCCACTGGCAACACATATGATGCGACCG
>JASHVQ010000035.1 GCA_030044485.1 Methylovirgula sp.
TCCGAGCAAGGTCAAATTCATCCCGTTGACGGCCACCGACCGATTTACGGCGCTGCAATCCGGCGAGGTCGACATTCTCGCGCATAATACGACGTGGACCTTGTCGCGCGAAGCCGGACAGGGGCTGCTTTTCACCGGCGTCAATTTCTATGACGGGCAGGCCTTCATGGTCCGCCAAAAACTCAACATTTCTTCGGCGCTCGAGCTTTCGGGCGCGTCGATCTGCGTGCAGCAGGGAACGACCAGCGAGCTCAACCTCGCCGACTATTTCCGCGCGCATCAGATGTCCTACGAACCCGTCGCCTTCGCGACATCGGATGAAGCCGTCAAAGCCTATGATAGCGGGCGCTGCGACGCCTTCACCACGGACGCCTCCGCGCTTTACGTCGAGCGCGCCAAGCTCAGCGACCCGGATGCGAATGTGATTCTGCCCGAGATCATTTCAAAAGAACCGTTCAGCCCCGCCGTCCGGCAGGGCGACGACCGGTGGTTCGATCTGGTCAAATGGGTCAATTTCGTCATGCTCGACGCGGAAGAGGCGGGGATTACATCGGCCAATGTCGACGGCGAGATGCAATCCCAGGATCCCGAAGTCAGGCGCATCCTCGGGCTCGAAGGCGATTTTGGCCAAAGCCTCGGACTTGCGAAGGATTGGGCTTATCGAATCATCAAGAACGTCGGTAATTATGGCGAGGTTTTCGACCGCGATCTCGGAGACGGTTCGGCCTTGAAGATCAAACGCGGCTTGAATGCGCTTTGGACGCATGGCGGGATTCAATATGCGCCGCCGGTGCGCTGACATCCGCCGCGCCGCCGGTCGGCTTTTAAGATGCTAGCGCCGGGGCTCGCAAGGTTGCCTCTGTCGCGGCGCGATTGGGCGATCCAAGCGCTCTTTCTCGGCCTTCTCGCGCTTGTCGCCTATTCGGCCGCCGCGACCGGCATCGCCAATATGCGCGCGCACCATATCCCGGTCGACTTCTCGTTTTGGAACGAGCCGGCCGGATTCGACATCGATCAGCATCTGATCGCCTATTCGGCGGCCTCGACCTACGGGCGGGCGTTTTTCGTCGGCCTCCTCAACACGCTTCTCGTGGCGGCGTTGGGCATCGTGCTCGCAACTCTGCTTGGCTTCGCATTGGGCGCGGCGCGGCTGTCGCAGAACCCGGTCGCCGCGGCGCTGGCCGCCGTCTATGTCGAGATCACGCGCAACGTGCCGCTGCTGCTGCAATTGCTCTTCTGGTACAATGTCGTGCTTGAAGCGCTGCCGCGCCCGCAGCGCTCGTTCGCGCTTCCGGGCGGGATTTTTCTCAACGATCGCGGCCTCTATTTTCCGAGCCCGGTCTTTGCGCCGGCGGCAATCTGGGTGTTCGCCGCCCTTGGCTCGGGCGTCTGCCTCGGCCTGGCGCTTTGGCCTTCGGCCAAGACGCGCGGCGCGCGCCTCTTCGCCTTAGCTCCGGCGCTCGCCTTTCCGCTCGTCGCATTTTTTGCGGCCGGCGAGCCGATCGCCTTTGTCGCGCCCGTGTTGAGCGGCTTCAACTTGGCGGGCGGGATGAAGCTCCTGCCGGAATTTATCGCGCTGCTCTTTGGCCTCGTTCTCTATACCGCCGCCTTCATCGCCGAGATCGTGCGTGCCGGCATGCAGAGCGTGCCGAAAGGACAGAGGGAGGCGGCGGCGGCGCTTGGATTGCATGCGGCGCAAGTGCGCAAATATGTGATCGTGCCGCAGGCGCTGCGCCTCATCGTGCCGCCGCTCACCAGTCAATATCTCAACCTCTTCAAGAATTCTTCGCTCGCCGTGCTCATCGGCTATCCGGATCTCGTCCAGGTTTTCGCCGGCACGGTGCTCAACCAGACGGGGGCGGCGGTTCCGGTCATCGCGACGACCATGGCCGTCTATCTTCTTGTCTCGCTCCTCGGGTCGGCCGCCATGAATCTCTACAACCGCCGCATCGCCGGAGTGCCGCACTGATGCCCGGCATCGAGGCCGCCTATGTGCGCGAGATCGGGGTTGGCGCTTTACCGCCGCCGGCGCCGCGCAACGGCGCGAGATGGCGGGGGATTTTTGCGACGCCGGCATCGGTCCTTTTGACGCTCGGCGGCGCGGCGCTCCTCGGTTTTGCGCTTCCTTGGCTCTTGCGATTTTTCATCTTCGACGCGGTCTGGGGCGCCGATGACGGCGCGGCATGCCGGGCGCCGGGCGCCGGCGCTTGCTGGGCCTTTGTCGCCCACAAGCTTCCTTACTTCGTCTACGGCGCCTATCCGCCGGCCGAGCGCTGGCGCGTCGATCTGGTCTTCGCGCTGGGCTTCGTCCTTTGCGTCTGGCTTCTCGCGCCGCGGGCGTCGGGGCGTCGCCTCGCCGCTGCGTTCGTCTTCGTTCTCTATCCGCTTGCCGCGCTTCTTCTGCTAAGCGGGGCGCCTTGGGTCGGACTGTCCTACGTTGCGACCGATCTCTGGGGCGGGATTCTCATCACCTTCGTCGTCGCGGCTTTCGGCATTGCCGTTTCGCTGCCGTTCGGAATTTTGCTGGCGCTGGGACGACAGTCGCATCTCCCGGCGGTGCGGCTTGCCTCCATAGTCTTCATCGAATTCATGCGTGGCGTGCCGCTGATCGCGGTGCTCTTCATGGCGGCGACCATGCTGCCGCTCTTTCTTACCGAACGGTTGGTGCCCGACAGGCTCGTCCCGCCGCTCCTCGGCGTGGCATTTTTCGCCGCGGCCTACATGGCCGAGGTGGTACGCGGCGGACTTCAGGCCTTGCCGGGCGGGCAGCGCGAGGCGGCGCAAGCCTTGGGCCTGCATTTTTGGGCGATGCAGAGGCTGGTAATCCTGCCGCAAGCCTTGCGGCTCGTCGTTCCGGCGATCGCCAACACGATCATCGGCCTCTTCAAGGACACGACGCTCGTCGCAACGGTCGGCATTTTCGATTTCCTGCGCGCCGTCGATTCGGCACGGCTCGATCCCAAATGGGGAGGGCCGACGATCACGCCGACCGCCTATTGCTTCGCGGCGCTGGTTTATTTTCTCTTCTGCTTTGCCATGTCGCGCTCCGCGGCTTGGCTCGAACCGCGCCGCCGGCCCCGGTAGTCCGATGTCAGAGACTTCGCCGCACGCCATAGAGATCGCCGGGTTGAACAAGTGGTTCGGCGATTTTCACGTGCTGCGCGACATAGACCTTGCGGTTGCCAAGCGCGAACGCCTGGTCGTTTGCGGCCCCTCGGGTTCCGGCAAGTCCACGCTTATCCGCTGCATCAACGGGCTCGAAGAGCACCAGCGGGGGCGTATCGTCGTCAACGGCACAGAGCTCACGCGCGATCCGGCGTCGATCGACAAAGTGCGGCGCAACGTCGGCATGGTGTTCCAGAGTTTCAACCTGTTTTCGCACCTGAGCGTCGTCGAAAACTGCAGCTTGGCACCGATCCATGTGCGCAAGATGCCGAAGGACGAGGCCGAACGACTGGCGCGCCGCTATCTCGAGCGCGTGCGCATGGCGGAGGCGGTCGACAAATTTCCGTCGCAACTCTCGGGAGGCGAGCAGCAACGCGTGGCGATTGCCCGCGCGCTTTGCATGAGCCCGAGCATCATGCTTTTCGACGAGCCCACCTCGGCCCTCGATCCCGAGCTTGTCGGCGAAGTGCTCGAGACGATCATGAACCTCGCGCAAGAGGGCATGACCATGGTTTGCGTCACGCATGAGATGGGCTTCGCGCGGCGGCTGGCGGACCGGATCGTGTTCATGGACGAAGGTCAGATCGTGGAGATCAATCGTCCTGATGCCTTTTTCTCGGCACCGCAACACGAGCGCACCAAACTTTTTCTGAGCAGGCTTTTGCGCTAAAACAACGCTGAGGAGGAAACGTTGGGGCCCACGCCGGGTTGGGGCTGGCACCGCCGGCATGATTGGCGACATGGGACCGACGACATTCCTGAAGGCCGGGAACCAAGCTCCCGGCCTTTTGCTTACGTCTCGCGTGCCGGCGAACCGCGATGTA
>JASHVQ010000036.1 GCA_030044485.1 Methylovirgula sp.
CGTCCCTCGCTTGCGCGGTCATCGTGAAAACGGTCGATGCCAGGACGCGCGCCAAGACCGCGATCAACGAACTTTTGAGGGATTGATGGAGGCGGCGCGCTCGCAAACCTATTTTCTGTATCGCTCCGACGCCGGCAGGATCGATGCGCCGACTTGGTGGCGCGGCACGCTTTTGCTGGTCGGCATTTTCGCCGTTCTGACCGTCATTTGGCACCTCGTCGAGCCTTATGCCGACCATGATCTCAATACGACGCTTCTCTTCTCGATCGCCATTCTCTTCGGCAATGTCTACCGCCTGGTCTATGGATTCGCGCTCATCATGATCCTTATCAGTCATTACAATCTGAGCGCCAAGCGCTGGCGCGACATCGGTCGGCCGGCCTCCTTCGCCGGCATTTTGCCTTTGCTTGCCTGTATCGCCGGCGCCTTGCATTGGCTCGAGCCGCGCGTCGCTCCGGCGCTTCCGCACGCCATTCCCGTCGCGGCCGATCTTGCCTTGGTCATCGTTTTCGTCTGGAACGTCGTCGAGCTGGGCGGCATGTCGTGGCAGCCGCGCAAAGGCGTGTGAATGTCGAAAAATTCCTCAGTTGCGCTCGATCTCTGCCGCGCCCTGATCCGCTGCCCGTCGGTGACGCCGGCCGACGCCGGCGCGCTGGCCACTCTCGAGAATTTTCTGAAAGCCGCGGGTTTTGCGACACATCGCTTGCGTTTCTCGGAAGCGGGAACGCCGGATGTCGATAATCTTTATGCACGCATCGGCGGCGGGGCCCCCTATCTCGTCTTCGCCGGGCACACGGATGTCGTACCGCCCGGCGACCGCGCCCTTTGGCGCTTCGATCCTTTCGCGGCCGAGATCGCCGACGCCAAAGTTTTCGGGCGCGGGGCGAGCGACATGAAGGGCGCGGTCGCAGCTTTTGCGGCCGCAGCGGCGAGCTACGTCGCCGACCGGAGGAATTTCCGCGGCTCGATCGGCTTTCTCATCACCGGCGACGAGGAAGGCCCGGCGGTCAATGGAACGGCGAAACTTCTCGCTTGGGCAAAGTCGCGCGGCGAGCGTTTCGATCATTGCCTCCTGGGCGAGCCGACCTGCAGCGAAAAATTGGGCGACGCGATCAAGATCGGGCGGCGCGGCTCGCTGACCGCAGAGCTCGTCGTGCATGGACGGCAAGGCCATGTCGCCTATCCCGAACGCGCCTGCAATCCGATCCCGGCTCTGCTGCGCCTGCTAGACGCGCTGATCGCCGCACCGCTCGACGCGGGCACCGCGCATTTCCCGCCATCCAATCTCGAAATCGTGACCGTTGACGTCGGCAATCCCGCGGCCAACGTCATACCGGCGACCGCCAAAGCGTGTTTCAATGTGCGTTTCAACGATCTTTGGACGCCGAAGACGCTGCGGGCGGAAATCGCGCAACGATGCGCCGCCGCGGCGCGCGGCGCGCGCTACGATCTTGTCTTTGAGCGCTGCAACGCCGAAGCTTTCGTGACCGAGCCGGATCGATTTACCGAGCTCGTGGGGCAAGCGGCTGCGGCGCGCACCGGGCTCAAGCCGAAGTTCTCGACGTCGGGCGGTACATCGGATGCGCGCTTTATCCGCGCCTATTGCCCGGTCGTCGAGTTTGGCCCCATCGGCGCGAGCGTGCATATGGCGGACGAACATATCGCCCTCGCCGATCTCGAGGCGCTGACGGAGATCTACCGGGATATTTTGGAGAGGTATTTCGGATAGCAGACGGCGGATGACGGACGACGGATGATCCCCTGTCTTCTGTCCTCTGCTACAGCCTAAAGCTTTCGCCGAGATAAAGCCGGCGCACGTCGGGGTCGGCGACGATCTTCTGCGGCGTGCCCTCCGTCAGGACATGGCCGGAGTGAATGATGTAGGCGCGGTCGATGAGGCCGAGAGTCTCGCGCACGTTGTGATCGGTGATGAGCACGCCAATTCCGCGACGTTTCAGATGCTGCACGAGGATGCGGATTTCGCCGATGGCGATCGGATCGATGCCGGCAAAGGGTTCGTCGAGGAGCATGAAGGACGGATGGCCGGCCAGGGCGCGGGCAATCTCGCAGCGGCGGCGCTCGCCGCCGGATAAGGCTATCGCCGGCAGCTTGCGCACCCGCGCAACGTCGAATTCCTCGAGCAGCGATTCGAGTTCCTCGCGCCGCTTCTTCCGGTCCGGCTGGGTGATCTCGAGCACGGCGCGAATATTGTCTTCTACGCTGAGGCCCCGAAAGATCGAGGGCTCTTGGGGCAGATAGCCAATGCCGAGGCGCGCGCGCCGGTACATGGGCAGGCCGGTGACGTCATAGTCGTCGAGCAGAATGAGCCCCGCATCCGGCTTGATGAGTCCGGTGATCAAGTAAAACAGGGTCGTCTTGCCTGCACCGTTCGGACCGAGCAGGCCGATAGCCTCACCGCGCCGCACCCTGAGACTGACGTCTTGGATGATGCGGCGCCCCTTGAAGCTTTTGTTGAGCGATTCGGCGATGAGCGATCCCTCGGCCGCGTCGAGCGCTTTGGGCTTCTGCGTCGCCGTCGGCTGAGGAAACTCGCCAGCCGGCGAAGCGTCGCGCAAATTTCTCGGTTTGGCGCGTCCCACAACACCGCGTTCTATGTTCAAGCTCATTGGCCTCCGGCGTCCGGCTGACCGGTCCCCCGACTCGAATTTTGCGCGCTCCCGCTCGCCGGCTCGTTGTTGGGAACAAACATGCTCCGAACGTGACCGGTGACGACCGCCTGATGCGTATTTAGATCATAAACGATGTGGTCGCCCTTCGTCACATTGGGGCCTTGGGTCAAACTGACGTTACCGTTGATATAGACCTTGTTCTCCGCCTTTTCATAGATCCCGGAATCGCCGGTTGCGATCTGATCCTTGGAAATCAGCGTCACCGGACCGGCGGCCTCCATGCGGCGCATCCGACTAGCGGACGCCGGCGGCCCGGGCGCCGCGCCGGGCTGTTTCGGATCAAGGAATATGACCAGCAACGGCGTCTTCAGTATCGTGTCGCCGCGCACCGCGACCACATCGCCGGTATAGATGAGCTTCTGCTCCTTGTCGTAATAGTCGAGCTTGTCGGCCGTGACGTTAATGTGATCCTTGCTCTGCGCGGTCTTCGCGCTCGCAGATGCGGTCAGAACAATTGCGCAAGCGGCGCAGAAGACGAGGCGTGCGGAGAGGCGCGAACGGCCAAAACGATTCACTGCGCCGCTCCCGATGAGCTCGCGCCCGAACTAGCTCCGCCCACAACGATCGTCGAATTGACTTGGCCCTCGAAGAGGATCTTGTGGCCGCTGTCGCTGATGTCCATCCGGTCGGCGGAAATCGTGCTGCCGTCATCCATGAGGACGGTAACCGGCTCCTCGGTCACCAAGGCGCTCGAGTCGAGGTCGAGGGTGGCGCTTCTGAGCCGCATGTCGTAACCGCTCATGTCGTTTTTGATGCGCACGTTGGTGCGCAACCAGACAACGTTCTGACTGCTGTCGTAGACGCCGGACTGGGCCGTGATCTTGGCGGTTGTGGCGTCGTCCAGCCCGATTTTCGCATCGACGCCGACCAGATTGACAATATGCGGATTGAGGATGTCCTGCGTTCCCGAAACTCCTTCGAGTTCGAAGGGCTCGCCATCGTCGCGATAGCCTTTGGTCTTGGGGCTTTGCAAGGTCACAACGGATCCTTGAACGCCGACCTCGTTCAGACTGAGGTCGCGTGAGGGGTGTCTGAACGGATCGAAGAAAATGATGACGCCGAGCGCCGATACGGCGAATGCGCAGCCGAAAATGATCAGATGCCGCAGATAGCGCACGAAGATCGAATGAATCCTGGCAATGCGCACTGCGTGCCGCGACCTGCCGATCGGCAAATCCAGCCGCCGTCTCGCGAATTCGGGAGCTCGTGTCAGGTCGGCCATGGGGTCTGCGTCTGCCTCTAATTATATCCTAGCGCATTCCGGGCCTCGTCCGGCAGCAATTTCGCTGTCCGACACTCGCTACCAAGCATCTGTAATAGCTTATAATTCCGCATCATTCGTGCGAAAAAATGTCGGAATCCGCCCATCCCTGGAGGTCGAGTTTGGCGCGCGTCGGCAGGAAATCGAAACATTGCGCGGCAAGCTCGGCGCGTCCCTCGCGCGCCAGCATGGCATCGAGCCTGGCGCGCAAGGCATGCAGGTGCAGCACGTCGGCCCCGGCGTAGGCCAGTTGCGCCTCGGAGAGACTGGCCGCGCCCCAGTCCGAGGATTGCTGCTGTTTCGAAAGATCTATGCCGAGGAGTTCGCGCACCAAGTCCTTGAGACCGTGACGATCCGTGTAGGTCCGCGTCAATTTCGAGGCGATCTTGGTGCAATAGAGCGGCGCCGCCATGATCCCGAAGGTCTTGTACAGGATGGCGATGTCGAAACGCGCATAGTGGAATAGCTTGACGACGCTGCGATCGCCAAGAAGCTTTTCGATGTTAGGCGCGTGTTTCTGTCCGGCGGCGATCTGTACGATATCGGCGCTGCCATCGCCGCGCGACACCTGCACCACGCAGAGCCGGTCGCGATTGAGAACGAGACCGAGCGTCTCGGTGTCGATTGCGACGCTATCGCCGGATTGGAAATTGTCCGGCAGATCGCCTTTGTGAAAATTGATCGTCATCCGCGAGCTCGGATCGCTTCGGCCCCGGCGGTAGCACCGGGCGCAAGGCTTAGCAAGTTTGGCATGTCGCAGCCGCCTCGTCGGGCTTTACTGCTTCTTCAGATAAAGCGGCTTGCCTTCGCTCGGATCCTTTTGCCACGTGGAATTCGGCAGAAGATCGAAACGGGTCGTAAAGCCGCGGCGCGCCGTCAGGACGAGCCGGCCGGCGGCAAGCCGCCAGCCGACCGGATCGAAAATCATGATGCCCTGATCGCGGCAATCGGGGGCCAAATGAGCCTTGTTGCCGCCTTGCGCCTTCGCCTGAGCGTCGAGGATCAGGAGGCAGCTCGCGTCCTTGCCCGGCAGGCGCTGCAGGGAGTAGCGTCCGGCGGCGTCGCCGGGCTCCAAGGCCAGGGCGGCGGCGGAAGGGGGCGGCGCGGACTTGGCGACTTTTGCCGGGGCATGTTTTTCGGCCGGATTCGAAGATGGACCTGAGGCGGCAGGCTGAGGCGGAGTGGCCTGCACGACGGCGAAACCCGGAGCTTCGCGCGTGTTCTCGACCTCAAACCCGTCGGCACCCTTGCCGGAATCGACGGGCACGAGATCGTAGATCTCGCCCTGCGGACCATTGGCGCTAAGCTCATCTTGCGATTTTGCGACAAAATCGAGAACCGCTTTGCCGGACGCATCGGCCAGCTCGATGTCACCCGCTTTCGCCAGCGTCCAGGCGCCGACATTGGCGAGAATGGGCAGGGACCGGCGGCAGAGGGCCGGCATGTCGACGCGCCCGCCATTCGCCGCGCCTTGCTCCAAGCTCATGCGGCACGTCCGGTCGGTCGTCCCCAGCGACATGTCCCATTGACCGGCTGCCGCTCCGGGGGCGGAGAGGCTCAGCGCGGAGGCGCGACAAGATAGGCAAGGAAAGAGCAGGATCGCGAGCCCGCAGGCAAGCGAGGCCGCGGCGCGGCTGTCATGCATGCCATAACTCTCCCTTGCGGCGACGACGCCTCGCGGGTGGTTCCGAAATTTATACGATTCGCGACCTGCCGTCCGTCTCGTCCGACATCAAGCGCCGGCGCGGTTAAATCTCGCTAAACGCCGGCGCGGCGGCCGAAACCAGAGCCATCTGCACCCGTCGGCCGGCATGGACGCGACGCGATGATCGGCGCCCGGCGCGCAGGTCCGCGGCTTGCTGGGCCTCTGCCGAAGCCCTAGGCTGCGCCGCGCCAGGAGACCCGCATGCTGCCGACGCGATTCTGGGCCGAGATGACCTGGAAGGATTTCCAGAGCGCCAATGTGGAGGAGGCGATCGCCGTTCTGCCCGCGGCCGCCGTCGAGCAGCACGGGCCGCACCTGCCGCTCGGCGTCGATCTCTTTCTGATGCAGGGCTATATCGAGCGAGTCCTGTCGCGTCTGCCCGACGACTTGCCGGTCCTTTTTCTGCCGGTACAGCCGGTCGGCGCCTCGATCGAACATGCCGATTATCCGGGGACGCTGACGCTTTCGGCAAGCAGCCTGCTGCGTGTCCTGACCGAGATCGGTGAATGCGTCGAGCGCGCTGGTTGCCGCAAGCTGGTGCTGCTCAACTCGCACGGCGGCAACGTCCCGCTGCTCAATATGGTGGCGCATGATTTGCGCGCCCGGCTTGACATGCTGGCCGTGACCGCGACCTGGCACAGGTTCGGCTATCCCGACGAACTCTTCTCGGCCCGCGAGCAGACGCACGGAATTCACGGCGGCGATATCGAGACTTCGCTGATGCTGAGCTTCCGCCCCGACCTCGTGCGCCGCGCCGCGCTCGACAATTTCGTCTCGGAAAGCGAAGCCATCGAGGCCGACTTCACGTGGCTGCGCCGCGGACGGCCGACCGGCTTTGGCTGGATGGCGCAGGACCTCAATCCGGCGGGCGCTATGGGCAATGCCGGCGCGGCGAGCGCCGAAAAGGGCGAAGCCTCAGCCGATTATGGCGTCACCGCCTTCATCGAACTGCTGCAGGATGTCGAGGCTTTCGACCTCGCAAGGCTCGGCGAGACACCGGGAACCGGCGACTAAGGCGTACGCCAGGGATAGGTCCAAGTCTCGGTCAGAGCCTTGTGCCCGGTGCGCAGAAAGGCTCGCAGGTCCGTCGCCTGGCCGGGATCGAGCTGCAGATCGATGCTGGCGCGAAACCCGTCGACGTGGGGGTTGTAGACGACCCAGGAGTGCAGAATCTGTCCCTGGCTGGCGCTCGCGACGACTTCGACGAGCTGCGGATTTTGGGCATAGAAGGCAAGATCGCCGCCGGAAAAATCGATGATGAAACGATGCGAGCCGGCCGGAGCCGGTTGGGGGGCGCCGAGCGCCTTCGCATCCGTCTGATAGGTCCCGACCACGCGGCCGTTGGGCGAGAGCTGCGCAAAAGAGAGGCTCGCCGTGATCCGGTAGGCGAAAGCCTCTCCCGCGTTAGGCGCTTGTTTGGGCACGAAAGAGGCGACCACATTGTCGTTGGCCTCGTTCGTTGTGGGAATTTCCACGAGTTCGACCTGGCCCTCGCCCCAATTTCCATGCGGCTCGACAAAATAACTGGGCCGCAGTTCGTAGGCGAGGTCCAAGTCCTGGTAATGGTCGAAATCGCGGTCGCGCTGCAGGAGGCCGAAGCCAAGCATTTGGTGATCGATGAAGTCCGAGACTTCGAGCTGCGCGGGGTTGCGCAACGGCCGCCAGATCCATTCTCCGGTCGCCGAATTGACGAGCAGCCCGTCGGAATCGTGCAGCTCGCGCCGGAAATCCTCGCTGAACCTATGATCGTTCTCGCCGATGAAGAACATTGAGGTCAGCGGCGCCAAACCGAATTTAACGTCCGTCCGGCGCGGGAACAGGGTGGCGACCACTTCGAGCACCGAATCGATGCCGGGATAGAGATCGAACTGATAGGCGCCCGTTACCGCCTCGCCGTCGAGCAGCGCGTAGATCCGCGCGTGCTCGGAATTAGGCTGGGGCGTCTCGACCCAAAACTCGCGAAAGAAGGGGAATACCTCGGAGGTCGTGCCGGCATTGATGCTCATGCCGCGCGCCGAAAGCCCATAGCGCTGGC
>JASHVQ010000037.1 GCA_030044485.1 Methylovirgula sp.
TGGACGAGCGTCGGGCGCGGTGTGACGTAGTGCGAGTTCGCATAGACCTTGATGAATTCGAGATCCTGCGTCTTCTCGCCGGTCAGAGGATCGAATTCGCCGATCGCCTCGATCTCGTCGCCAAAGAAGCGGATGCGCCAGGCGCGGTCTTCGTAATGGGCCGGGAACACGTCGATCGTGTCGCCGCGCACCCGGAAAACGCCGCGGTAGAAATCGCCGCCCGAGCGCTTGTACTGAAGCGCGACGAGGTCGGCGATGAGCTGGCGCTGGTCGATGCGCTCGCCGACCTTCAGCGTGAAAGTCATTGCCGTGTAGGTCTCGACCGAGCCTATGCCGTAGATGCAGGAGACGGAGGCGACGATGATCACGTCGTCGCGCTCGAGCAGCGCGCGGGTCGCGGAATGGCGCATCCGGTCGATCTGTTCGTTGATCGAGGATTCCTTCTCGATATAGGTGTCGGTGCGCGGCACATAGGCCTCGGGCTGGTAGTAATCGTAGTAGGAGACGAAGTACTCGACCGCGTTCTGCGGAAAGAAGCTCTTGAACTCGCCGTAGAGCTGCGCGGCGAGCGTCTTGTTGGGCGCGAGGATCAGCGCCGGGCGCTGGGTGGCGGCGATGATCTGCGCCATGGTGAAGGTCTTGCCGGAACCGGTGACCCCGAGCAGAACCTGGTCGCGCTCCAGCGCGTTGACGCCCGCGACAAGCTCGGCGACCGCCGTCGGCTGGTCGCCGCGCGGCTCGTAATCGGCGACGAGTTGAAAGGGGATCCCGCCTTCCGACTTTTCCGGGCGCGGCGGGCGATGCGGCGTCCACGGCGCCTTGCCGCGAATGTTGGGATCGCCGCGATCGAGCAGGTCCTTCAGCGAGGCGGCGGTCGCCTCGACGCCGCTCATGCCGGGCGCGGCTTTGAACTGCGCCGGGGCTTCGGCCACGCCCGCGACGTTGAGCGCCGGATTGAGCAGGGCGGCGAGATGTTCGCCGAGCGGCTTCTGCTCAGGCTTGGCGGCTTTGGAGGGAGGCGCGGCGCGGCGCTTCGGCATGCACCCAATATGGGCTTTCTCGGCGGCCGATCAAAGGCGGCGGCCTGGCTTCAATCGCACACGCGCACGCCAAGGCGCTGCGCGGCCTGCCAGTCCAAGGCCGTGAACCGCAGGCTGCCGAGAGCGCGATGCGCGATCACCCAGCGGCGCACGGGTTGGGGATAGAAGCCCATGGCATAGGCATTCCAGCGCGGCGAGCGCCGCCCGTCGACCGTGGCCGAGTGGAAATAGAGGTGTCCGCCGCGCTCGACGCAAGCGCCGCGGATGGCGAGCAGCAAGGTGCACGAGGAATAGCACTCGGCGGGAAGCGGAAACGAGAGGGCGTCGCGGTGCGATTTGATGAAGGCGGCGCGTTGCAGAACGCTGCCGCCATCGTCTTCCGCGGCCGGCGCCGGCTCGAAATTGGCCATGCGATCCAAAAGTCCATTGGCGCGCGGCGCGGCCGGCGTGAGCAGGATGGGCAAAAGAATTGCGGCGCGCACCGCGCCGCGCGCCAACCGCCAGCTTCCTTTCAACCCCGCCCCAGTCATCTTCCCGTCCCGTGCCCTCGCGCAAAAAGGCAGATCCGGCGATGCCGATCAATGCGCCAAATCCTAATCTTGCGGGCTGTTGTTTGGCGGGCACAGGATCATTGGCGCGCGGCGAAGAGCCGATAGAAGAAGCCGGCGGCGAGACCCGACAGCCCGTCGACGATCAGCGAATGATCGGGCCCGAAGCCGAGCGCCGTGGCGAGCAGCGCATAGGCGAGCGAGGCTGCCGCGCCGCAGAGCGCATAGGCGAGATAGCCGGTGCGCCCGAGGCGGCCCAAAAGGCTGTGGGCGCAAAGCAGCGCCAGCGCGCTCGCCCGCGCCCCGCCCCAAAGCCCGGCGGCGACCAGCATCACCGCGACCGGCATCTTCGCTTCGCCCAATGGCACTTGGTCGAAAAGGCCGCCGAGATCGAGGATCGACGTCGCCCGGACGGCGGCGTTGAGAAGGCCAGCCACCAATCCCGCGAGAACTGCGGCGCGCAGCGACCAGGCTATCTTGCCGGCCTTGGCGGGTTCGGCGGCATTTTCGGGCTGCTGCGGGCGTAAGAGGGCGGCGATGAGCTGCGGGGGAAGATCGGGCGCGCTCGGGCCGGCGGAGACGCCACGCGGCGCGCCCGGCGGGGGCGCCGGCCGTCCGCGCCGGCCGAAAGTCTGCTGCTGGACCATGCGGCCCAAGTTACGGGCCGAGCCCTACCGAAGGATTGAGGCGTTGCGAGAAACTTGGGCAAAGAAAAGGGCCGCGTCCTTCAAGGAACGCGGCCCAGGCAAGACCCCCTACGGGGGCATTGGGGGTCTTGATAGCTTTCGGCGCTGCTCGCGCTTAACTGTGCAGGTCCGCTAGGTTGCCGGCAAAGTGCACTTCGTGCGTCTGCACCGGCGAGCCCGCATTCGCAGCCGGCTCGTCGAAACGAACCAAGAGCCCAAGCGCGAAGGCCGCCGCAGCCAAAATCACAATAAGGACCAGTGAGATTTGAAACTGGCGGCGTGCCGCCTCTGAATCATAGGACCGGACGAACCCGGCGTCCGGCGCATGATCGAAATGATCGGCGATCGACATGACGAAACTCCCTCAGCCCCAACACCCGCCCTTGAGACGATCTTCACCGGTTTCCGGACCGCCCTTGCCTTGGACCACTTCCAACGCAACGCAGCTTTGACGCAGCTCAATCACTCGCCGACAGGGAGTAAAAACGCCTTCGTTACTACAACGCAACACTCACACGAAAAGTTTCACCGATACAGAAGATTCTATTGACCGTTGCGAAATAGTCGCGCGCGCTATCGCACGCCAGATCCGTCATTGTCAATTTTCGGTGAATGAGAAAAATCCGTCCGTGGCCAAGAACGCCGCCCGCCCGGCAGAGTTCCAGCGCTTACATCTTCCAGCAAGAACAGAGACTTAAATTTTCTGGGCCGGAGGAGCGTCGGTCTGACGCGCTGCGGTCGTATCTGCTGCAAAGCGAAATGTGCCGAAATTTTCGCCACGCCGTTAACGCGTTCCGCACTGCGGCGTCAACAAAAAATTTCCGCCACCTGCGGTGAAAGCACCTTCACGGAATTCGCGAAAGCCGTGCAATCCCGGTGCGGACTTCGCGCCGCGCGCCCCGGGGCGCTTGCGCGGCTGCGGGTGGGGCCGCCTCGGCGTGCCGCGAGGCCTGCCACGCTCGCCGGACAATTCCCATCAAAAACAAAAGATTCGCGAGCAAGCCGACAGGGAGACAGGCGGCGCTAGCGAGCGGGCGAGCCAGAAGAGGCGCCGCCCAAACCAGGGCGAGCCCGGTTTTCTCGAAAGAGCCGAAGCCTTCCTCGAGCCCATAAGAGAGGGCGAAGGCGAGCGCCGGACCGAGAACCACGCAATCGTAGTCGAAGACCTGGGGCGTAGCGACGAGGCTTGCGGCAAGCAGCGCCGCCGCCTTGAGCCGGGCGTCGGCGCGCGAGCGCCAGACGATCAATATTGCGAGGAGCAAGGCGGCGCAAACGACGCCTTGCACCGCATAGGCCAAATCCGCGCCGCCGCCCAAAAGGCGGACCGCGGCGAATGGGCTCAGATTCTTGGCAAAGCCCGCCGCTCCTTCGGCAACGAGCGCGCGCGTCGAATTAAGATGCGCGAAAAATTCGGCCCAAGGCGCCAGTCCCAGGGCCGCCAGGCTGCCGAATGTCATGAGAGCGAACGCCATCCCCGCCGCGGCGATCGCCCGCCAATGGCCGCCGGCAAGCAGCGCGGGCAGGAGAAGCAAGCCGAACTGCGGCTTATAGGCGAGGAGGCCGAAGCAAATCCCGGCGAGCGCGGGGCGCTCCTTCAGCAGGATAAGCCCGCCGCCCAAGAGCGCGGCGGTGAGAAAGCCGTTCTGCCCATGCGCCAGATTGATCGACACCGCCGGGAAGGCGAGCGCCGCCAAGATCGCTGGCGTCAGCGCCAACTTGGCGGGCCGCAAGGCCGCGAACACGACGACGAGATAGGCAGCAAGCGTCGTGGCCTGCCACAGCGCCAAGGCCGCGCAATAGGGAAGCCGGGCGAGAAGGCCCGCCAGCAGAAGAAAATAAGGCGGGTAGAGCCAGACATAGAAATCCTTGGACGGACCGAAGAGCCGCGCCTGATCGGCGCGGAAGGCGGCAATGTCGTAGGCGCGCGCCGGCAGACCCCGGGCGGTTTCCCAACCCGCCGTGAAGATGCCGCTGAAGTCGGTTCCAAGCGGCCGACCGAACGCGTCCATGCCGGCCCGCGAGGTCAGCGCGAGCCCCAGGGCCGCGGCGGCGAAGAGCAGCAAAAGGATGATCGGATAGGCGCTGAGGCGCTCGCGCGTCAGCCAGCCGCCGGTGCGTATTTGGTCGAACATTGTGTTCCACTCGCTGGACCCGCATCATCGCCGCCGCCGATTAAAGATCGCTTAGGGCGGCGGCCCGCATTGAAGCCGATTTCGCGGCACGTCGAACGTGCGGCAAAACAGTGCTTGAAGCCCCGATCAATCGGGCTAGTTTGCCGGCGCGCTCCGCCGCCTCGACCTCAAGGGAACTCTGATGGGCTTCATTTCCGACGCTTTGCTGCGCGTCAAACCCTCGGCGACCATCGCAGTGACGCAGAAGGCGCGCGATCTCAAAAACGCCGGGCGTGACATCATCTCGCTGTCGATAGGCGAACCGGACTTCGACACGCCCGACAACGTCAAGCGCGCGGCGATCGCGGCGATTACGCGCGGCGAGACGAAATATACGCCGGTCTCCGGCATCGCGCCGCTGCGCGAGGCGATCGCCGCCAAGTTCAGGCGCGAGAACGGGCTCGATTACAAGGCGTCGCAGACGATCGTCGGCACGGGCGGCAAGCACATCCTCTTCAACGCCTTTCTCGCGACGCTGAACAAGGGCGACGAAGTCATCATCCCGGCGCCCTATTGGGTGAGCTATCCGGACATGGTGGCGATCGCCGGCGGCACGCCGGTCGCCGTCGCAACGCGGATGGAGCACGGATTCAAACTACAGCCCGAGGATCTCGACAAGGCGATCACGCCGCAAACCAAATGGCTGATCTTGAACTCGCCGTCGAACCCTTCGGGCGCGGCCTATGCGCGTGCCGAACTGAAGGCGCTGACCGACGTCCTGCTGCGCCATCCCCACGTCTGGGTACTGACCGACGACATTTACGAGCATCTGACCTACGGCGACTTCAGCTTCGTGACGCCCGCGCAGGTCGAGCCGAACCTGATGGATCGCACGCTCACCATGAACGGCGTCTCCAAGGCCTATGCCATGACCGGCTGGCGCATCGGCTACGCGGCGGGCCCGGCGAAACTCATTCAGGCGATGGACATGCTGCAGGGCCAGCAAACCTCCGGCGCTTGTTCGATCGCCCAATGGGCCTCGGTCGAAGCCTTGAACGGGCCGCAGGATTTCATCGCCCAGCGGCGCAAGATTTTCGAGGCGCGCCGCGATCTCGTGGTCTCGATGCTCAATCAGGCGAAATATTTGAAGTGTCCGTCGCCGGAAGGCGCCTTCTACGTCTACCCCTCCTGCGCGGAGGCGATGGGGCGCAAGACGCGCGACGGCAAGACGCTCCAGACGGACGAGGATTTCGTCTCGGCGCTGCTCGAGGCCGAGGGCGTGGCCGTCGTGCAAGGCTCGGCCTTCGGGCTCGGGCCGAACTTCCGCGTCTCCTATGCGACTTCGACCGAGGTGCTCGAAGATGCCTGCCGCAAGATCCAGCGTTTTTGCGCAAGCCTCGTGTGAGGAGTGACGCGCATCAAAAAAGCCCGGTCCATCTCTGGATGGAACCGGGCTTTTGCCTTCCCCTCGGCCTGTTCGGTT
>JASHVQ010000038.1 GCA_030044485.1 Methylovirgula sp.
GACCTCAAAACGAGTTCTCCCTGAAGAGCCGTGGAAGACGACCACGTTGATAGGCCGGGTGTGGAAGCACAGCAATGTGTGGAGCTTACCGGTACTAATCGCTCGTTCGGCTTGATCGCTC
Source organism: Methylovirgula sp. (assembly GCA_030044485.1). Lineage (GTDB taxonomy): Bacteria > Pseudomonadota > Alphaproteobacteria > Rhizobiales > Beijerinckiaceae > Methylovirgula. Next base: position 122 of record JASHVQ010000038.1, read on the forward strand.
TCATTATCAATGCCCATAATCAGAATTCAGGGATCAGGGATCGCCCGATACCTGATCCCTGACACTTGATCGCTGAAACGACCAGTTTGCTTCCCGCCTTTCGCCGGCCTGGTGACTCTTGCGAAGTGATTAGACCCGATCCCATCCCGAACTCGGCCGTCAAACGCTTCAGCGCCAATGGTACTATGTCTCAAGACCTGGGAGAGTAGGTCGTTGCCAGGCCTGCGAAGGGCGGATCCTCTTTACGATCATTTCTTGGAACGGCGGCTTGCGCATGCAGCCGCCGTTCGCGTTTGTTGGAGTTTTTGTGACGTTGGACTAGACTCGCCGCCTCGAGGCGCGGCAGCACATTCTGGCGCGGGGTGGAGCAGCCCGGTAGCTCGTCAGGCTCATAACCTGAAGGTCACAGGTTCAAATCCTGTCCCCGCAACCAATCTTCGCGCCCACGCTTCGCCGCTTCGGGCGGCCTTTGCGTCCTGCAGGTCGAGCGCCTTCTGCGAGATCATCCATCCCCCGGCAAAACTGCCAAGGCACGCGCAGGGCGTGCATCTGAATCGCTGGCGCCGATAAGGCCCATGCGACTTTGCCGAACGAATCATAACAATGTTTGCAGTAGGTTATCGCTCGCCCCTTCGCGGGTCGCCGCGCCGAAGATGCGAATAAAATGATCGGCGTGATATTTTTGCAATTGTTTCATGCAACCTTTGCGTGTCAACGGCCGAGCCTTGTCGAGGGTTAATAGGCGAATGAGATCTTTGCGCCCATTTGAGCGGCCTCATCCCCTAAAAAAATCGCCGCGCGAGTTTGCAAGCGCGCAACGGAGCGAAGATGCGATCGGGAAGCGGCGGCAATGCCGTTTCGCGCGTCGCTTTGGCCTGTCGCGGCGGCGCGCACCTATGTTAACAGGGCGCCGGCCGGAGGCGGCGCGCGTCACCTAAGTAATCTGCGCTCAAGCCCAAGATCCGCCAAGATCCGCCAAGATGCGCCAAGATGCGCGGCAAGCCGGGAGGAAGGACAGCCATGTTCGGTCTGACCGCGTTGCAGCTGGCGCGAATCCAGTTCGGCTTCACGATTGCCTTCCACATTATCTTTCCGGCGATCACCATCGGGCTTGCGAGCTACCTCACCGTGCTCGAGGCGCTTTGGCTTTGGAAGAAGGATCCGGTCTATCGCGACCTGCATCACTTCTGGGCGAAGATCTTCGCGGTCAACTTCGCCATGGGCGTCGTCTCCGGCATCGTCATGGCCTATCAGTTCGGCACGAACTGGAGCTATTTCTCGAATTTCGCGGGAAGCGTCACGGGTCCGCTCTTCGCCTATGAAGTGCTCAGCGCCTTCTTCCTTGAAGCGGGCTTTCTCGGTGTCATGCTGTTCGGCTGGAGCAAGGTCGGCCCGGGCCTGCATTTCTTCGCGACTTTGATGGTGGCGATCGGCACGCTCGTTTCGACGGGCTGGATTCTCGCCTCGAACAGCTGGATGCAGACGCCGCAGGGTTACGCGATCATCGGCGGGCGCGTGGTGCCGGTCGATTGGCTGAAGGTGATCTTCAGCCCCTCCTTTCCCTATCGCCTCGCGCATATGACGATTGCCGCCTATCTCGCCACCGCGCTCTTTGTCGGCGCCTCCGGCGCCTGGCATCTCCTCAAGCGCCGCGACACGCCGGCGGTGCGCACCATGTTTTCCATGGCCATGTGGATGATGCTCGTCGTCGCCCCGGTGCAGATTGCGGTCGGCGATGCGCATGGCGAGAACACGCTCAAATATCAGCCGGCGAAGATCGCCGCGATCGAGGGCCATTGGGAGAATCATCCCGGCCAAAGCGTGCCGCTGATCCTGTTCGGCTGGCCGGACATGAAAGACGCGCGGACCTTGGACCAGATCGACGTTCCGCATCTCGGCAGCCTGATCCTCACACATTCCTGGAACGGCGGGTTCCCGGGCCTCGACGATTTTCCGCCGCAGGACCGCCCCGACGCGACGGTGGTCTTCTGGACGTTCCGGCTGATGGTGGGGCTCGGCTTGCTGATGGCGCTGCTCGGCATCGGCGGCGCCATCCTGCGGGCGCGCGGCGAGCTCTACCGGACATCGCTCTTCCTGCGCTTCGCGCTCGCCATGGGGCCGGCCGGCATCGTCGCCATTCTCGCCGGCTGGGTCACGACCGAAATGGGCCGTCAGCCCTGGGTGGTCTACGGAGTCATGCGCACTGCCGACGCGGTCTCCAATCATTCCGTCGCCGAGCTCGGCTTCTCGCTCGTCCTGTTCGTCCTTCTTTATTTCGCCGTTTTCGGCACGGGCGTCGGCTACATGCTGAAGCTCGTCGCCAAAGGACCGGATGCGCAGGGGCCGGAGCCCGAGCCCGGCATCGCCCAGCGTCCGGCAAGGCCCTTATCGGCGGCGCCCGACGCCGAGCCTCTGCTTCCCGCACACGGAGAAGGATGATGGGCGTCGATCTTCCCATGCTTTGGGCCATCATCATCGGCTTTGGGCTGATGATGTATGTGGTGATGGACGGGTTCGATCTCGGCATCGGTCTGCTTTTCCCCTTCATCCGCGACCGCGCCGATCGCGACACGATGGTCAATACCGTCGCCCCGGTCTGGGACGGCAATGAAACTTGGCTGGTGCTCGGCGCCGCCGGATTGATGACGGCCTTTCCGCTCGCTTATTCCGTTCTTCTGAGCGCGCTTTATCTGCCGCTCGTGCTGATGCTCGCCGGCCTCATCTGCCGCGGCGTATCCTTCGAATTCCGCTTCAAGGCCGACGAGGCGCACCGCCGCCTCTGGGACATAGCTTTTGCCGGCGGCTCCTATGTCGCGGCTTTCACCCAAGGCGTGGCGCTTGGCGCCTATATCAACGGATTTCACGTGAGCGGGCCGTCCTATCAAGGCGGCGCCTTCGATTGGCTGACGCCCTTCAGCCTGTTCACAGGCTGCGGGCTGCTTGTCGCTTACGCGTTGCTCGGCGCCACTTGGCTCATCATGAAGACCGAAGGCGCGCTGCAAGCCCGCATGATCGCGCTCGCACGGCCGGTGACGATCGCGCTACTCGTCGTCATCGGCATCGTGAGCCTCTGGACGCCCGCCGTTCATCCGCAGGTCGCGACGCGCTGGTTCAACCTGCCGAACATCATTTTCTTCTCGCCCGTTCCCGTGCTGACGCTCGCCACCGCCTTTGGGATCCTCGCGGCGTTGAAACGCGAGCCGCATGTCGTGCCCTTCGGGCTCGCACTGTTTCTTCTGTTTCTCGGCTACAGCGGCCTCTTGATCAGTCTCTTCCCGAATATAATTCCGCCCTCGGTTTCGCTCTGGGACGCGGCGGCGCCTCCGCAAAGCATGGGATTTGCGCTGGTCGGCGCTCTGTTCATCATCCCGATCATCCTCACCTACACGGGCTGGTCCTATTACGTGTTCCGCGGCAAGGTGAAACTCGGTGAGGGCTACCATTGATGATCGCCGCGCCGCGCAAGCCTTGGATACGTCGCATCGGCTGGTTCGTGCTGTTGTGGGCGGCGAGCGTGGCGGCGCTCGGCGTCGTGGCGCTCGTCATTCGCGCGCTGATGTCGCTCGCCGGCCTGACCGCCGGCTAAGACTTGGGGGGCGGAGCGACCAGGGCGAAGACCGCGCCTTGCGGATCGAGGCCGTTAATGATGAAAGCGCCGCCCGGCACTTGCATCGGCCCATTGATCACCTTGCCGCCTTTTTCCTTCACGCGAGTCACGGCCTCATGAATCGACGCTACCGTGAAATAGAAGAGCCAATAGGCAAAGGATTCATGCGGCGGCTTGGTGAACATTCCGCCCATCGACATGCCGCTTTGGCCGAAAAGCTGATAGGTGCCGGCCGGGCCCATGTCCAACGCTTCGTTCTTCTGCCATCCGAAAAGATGCGAATAGAATTCGAAAGCCTGTGCCGCGTCGGCGGCGTGCAATTCATGCCAGCCGACATGTCCCGGCTTCATCGGCGCCGGAGATGGACCCGCCTCGAATGCTTTGAACAGCGCGAAAGCCGCCCCTTGCGGATCGGCAAGAACCGCGAAGCGCCCGACGCCGGGAATGTCCTGCGCGGCGTGATGCACCTTGCCGCCCATGCGCTTGACGCGCTCGACTTCGGCATCGACGTCGTCGACGCCGACATAGCCGAGCCAGCCGGGGCGCGCCGCGCTGGCCTCGGCAGGCAGGGCCATGAGTCCGGCAACCGGCGTCGCCTCCGCCGAAAAAAGCCAGTAAGGAAGGTTGGCAAGGCCTGCGTCCTTCGCGCTCCAGCCGACCACATGCTGGTAGAAGTCCTGCGCGGCGCGCGGATCGCTGGTCATCAGCTCGTACCAGACGAAATTTCCGGCCATGGCTTGCTCTCCTGTTCGGTGCGTTTGTTATGGCGGCCGCAGGCCCCAACTACGACGCGGGCGTGACGGCGCCATGAAGCGGCGACCTCGATCCTCGCCTTTCAATCCCCGAAGTCCTCATGCAAGCCCAGAATCCATAATGCCGCAACCGTCGGCTGAGCTTTCCAGGGCGACGGCCCGGTTGCGGTCGGGCACTATTTCGCCGACCGCGGTCTTCCGCATCTCCGCTCCCGGCAATAGGTTAAGAGCGTGAAGCCAGTGGCGAAAACGATGCGGGGCATGTTCGGCGCGCCGTGCCGCCCTCAGCGGCCGAAGACAAACCAAAGCGCGGCCAGCACCACCATGCCGACGAGCCCGGCAAGAAAGATCATGCGGCGCAGCGGCGTGCGCAGAATGATCTGGCCCTGGCGCGCTTTTTCGGCAGGATATGTTTGTTGTTGCATATTGCCCTTGCTGCTCATGCCTGTCGCTCCGTTTCTGCTTGCCGGAGAACCCGGCCCGGCGACGAATGTTCCGGGGCGCGAACGCAGTTTTCGGCAGGCTCACGTCGAGGAGGCCTCCATGGAATTCAGCCTCGAAAGCCGCGGCTTCCGCAACGGCGGGAAAATTCCGCTGCGCTACGCGCGCCGCGGCGACAATGTTTCGCCGCCGCTGCTTTGGCGGGGCGCGCCGCAAGGCACAAAGAGCTTCGTGCTGATCGTCGCCGATCCCGACGCGCC
>JASHVQ010000039.1 GCA_030044485.1 Methylovirgula sp.
GAGGAAAGATTTACCGGAACCGGTTTTCCGCGTGTGTTCTACCTGCGTTATCACGGCTATTCGAAGTTCTTTCCGCTCTGGGCGATGGCCCGTTTCAGGAATCTGAGGCGCGCCAACCATCCGGCCATCCTGTTCGGGATGTAGGACCGGGAAATATTCTGGTCGTGACAGGCCTTGCGGCCGAAGCGCGCGTCGCGGCGGGCTCCGACATTAGGGTCGTGACCGGCGGCGGCGATTGCGCGCGTCTCAAGGCCAAGCTGGAACGGGCCGTCGAAGACAGTGTCTCGGCCATCTTCAGCTTTGGGATCGCCGGTGGCTTGGCGCCCGGCGTCCAGCCCGGCACGCCGCTCGTGGCGCGCGGCATCATCGCCAACGGGGACGAATATTTCGAATGTCATCGCGGCTGGTCGCACCGCCTCGCCAAGGTGCTCGGCGACGTGCCGATCGTCGACATGGCGGGCATCGACTTGCCGGTCGCCGACCCACATAGCAAACGCGCCTTGCACGTGGCGACACGGGCGGTCGCCGCCGACATGGAGTCGCATGTGGCGGCGCGTGTCGCAGCGGCGCATAACCTGCCCTTCGCGGCTTTCCGCGTCGTGGCCGATCCGGCCGAGCGGCGCTTGCCGCCAGCGGCGCTGGTCGGAATACGTCAGGACGGCGAGATCGCCTTGGGCCGCGTCATTGGCTCGCTGCTGAGCGAGCCGAGCCAGATCCCGCACGTCTTGCGCACCGCGCTCGATACGAAGGCGGCGTTCGACGCCTTATTCCGCGGCCGAGAGATGGTTGCGGGCGGCTTCGGCTTCCTTGATTTCAGCGAGCTTGTGCTGGACGTGCCGCGTGAAGACGTAATTGGCGGGTCTCTGCCGGTCTAGAGGAATATCCGCCGACATGGGACCGTCGGTGCCTATGCCGCGCAGCGCGACCCTGAGCGCCTCCCACGGGCGGGCGAAGGATTCCGCCACGGCGGTCGCCTCGAACCCGCAATGCACCATGCAGTCGGCGCATTTCTCATATTTGCCGACTCCGTAAGAATCCCAGTTGGTCGTCTCCATCAGTTCGGCGAAAGTCTTGGCATAGCCTTCGCCGAGCAGATAGCAGGGGCGCTGCCAACCGAAAACGGTGCGCGTCGGATTGCCCCAAGGCGTGCACTCGTAGGTGCGGTTGCCGGCGAGATAGTCGAGGAACAGCATCGACTGATAGAAGGGCCACGCCTTGCCGCGCTCGCCGCGCTTGAAGATGTCGCGGAACAATTGCTTCGTCTTGCCGCGATTGAGAAAGTGCTTCTGGTCGGGGGCGCGTTCATAGGCGTAGCCGGGCGAGACGGTGATGCCGTCGAGCCCGTACGGTTCGAGGCTGTCGAAGAAAGCCGCGACCCGTTCGGGATCGGCGTCGTTGAACAAGGTGCAATTGATCGTCACCCGGAAGCCGCGTTGCTTGACGAGCTTGATCGCCGCGACCGCGCGGTCGTAAACGCCCTTCTGGCAGACCGAACGGTCGTGCATCTCCTGGTCGCCGTCGAGATGGATCGACCAGTTGAAATAGCGGTTGGGCGCGAAGCGATCGATCACCTTCTCGAGCAGCAGCGCGTTGGTGCAGACGGTGACGAACTTGCGGCGCGCAATCGCGCCCTTGACGATCTCCGGCAGCTCTTTGTGGAGCAGCGGCTCGCCGCCGGCGATGACGACGACCGGCGCGCCGCATTCATCGATGGCCGCAAGACAATCTTCGAGCGGCAGGCGCTGATTGAGAATCGGGTCGGGATAATCGATCTTGCCGCAACCGGCGCAGGCCAGATTGCAGCGGAACAAGGGCTCGAGCATGAGAACGAGCGGGAAGCGCTTGCGTCCCTTGATCTTCTGTTGGACCACATAGGCGCCGATTTGCGCCATCTGCAGGATCGGAATGCCCATCAGCCCCGGCTCCTAACCTTCGATACTGTCTGCGTGACATAGGCGAGCCACGCTGCCGCGGCAAGCTCAAGCTCCGCGACATCTTTTGCTCTGTGGACGGCAGAAAGGGCCAATGAAGAGCCTCCATCTGCAACCTCAGGATGTTCTTCAGGCTGCGATGGCCCCCCATCAGCTCCGCGAATGCCGTCCTTTGCCGCCGCAAAGCCTTCGCATTCGGCGCGCTGGACCGCTGGGATTGAGCGCCCTATGTGCTCGGCCACGCCGGCTGGCGCAGGCGCTATTTTCTCCGCACCGGCCGCAATATTCGGGCCGCTGCCGCCGAACCGCAACGCGATAGGCCGCCCCAAGATCACCTTCATCGAAACCTCAAGTCCCGTATGTTATTGGCATTGCTGCCCAAGATGAACCTTGCTTTTCTTCATGACCTAAGCGTTGTAGAGGCGATAAATCGGATGTCAAACTTGTCGGATATAGCCGCAAAACGCTTCAGTTAACGCCGCACGCCCCGAATTTTCCATCGCAAATTCCCTAAAGCACGCAAAACGACAAAACTCTTGCAAAGTTGCCACAGTTTCCGCCGATAGGCGCAGCCACACATGGATCCCAGACCCGAAAGCGCGGCGAAGCCGGATCAGCTTCCCCAGGTCGGATTGATCGGCAGAGCCATTGTCGGGCTTGTTCAGCTTTGCTCGCGCCTGGCATGGCCCGTCGTGGCGATTGCCCTGCTCGTCACCTTGGCGAGTGCCTATTACACGGCGACGCATTTCGCCATCAACGCCAATATCAACGACTATCTCTCGATGAAATTGGCCTGGCGGCAGCGTCTCGCCGCGCTCGATCAGGCCTTTCCTCAGCGCAATCAGGCGATCATCGTCGTCGTCGACGGGGCTACGCCGGAACTCGCCGAGAGCGGGACGGCCGCGCTCGCTGCCAAGCTGCGGATGAGGCCCGATCTTTTCGAAAGCGTCGAGCAGCCCGACACCGGCCCCTATTTTGCGCAAAACGCGCTGCTTTTTCAGCCGGTCGACAGCATCAAGCGCACGGTCGGCGGACTTTTGAGAGCCGAGCCGTTCTTGGCGGTTCTCGCAACCGACCCGAGCTTGCGCGGCGTCTCCGACGCTTTCTCCTACATCAACCGCGGCGTGCGCTCGCAGGTCGGCACGTTCGACGATTTCGACCGCCCGATAGTTGCGCTGTCGACGGCCCTCGACGCCGTCTTGGCCGGCCGCCCCGCCTTCTTTTCCTGGACCGAACTTTTCTCGGGACAGCCGCCGAGCCAACGCGAATTGCGCCACTTCATTTCGGTCAAGCCGATCCTCAACTTCGACGCGCTCGAGCCGGGCCGCGTGCCCACGGACTTCGTCCGCCAAAGCGCCCGCGATCTCGGCCTGACGCCCGATCGGGGCGTGCGGGTGAGGCTGACCGGCGATGTGCCTATGGGCGACGAAGAATACGCAACCGTCAAAGAAGGTTCGGGCCTCAATGCGACGATCATGGCGCTGATCGTCCTCGGCATCATCTGGCTGGCCCTGAAATCGCTGCGCATCGTCGCGGCGGTTGCGCTTTGCGTCATCTCCGGACTTTGTGCGACCGCCGCCCTGGGCCTGATGATGGTGAAGGCCTTCAATCTGATCTCCGTCGCCTTCGCGGTCCTCTTCGTCGGCATAGGTGTCGACTTCGCCATACAGTTCAGCGTGCGCTACCGCGCCGAGCGGCATGACGAGCCGGATTTCTTCAAGGCGCTGCGCATGGCCGCCGCCAAGGCGGGCCGGCCCTTGGCGCTGGCCGCCGCGGCGACGACCTGCGGCTTTTACTCGTTCCTGCCGACCGACTATCGCGGCGTCTCAGAATTGGGGCTGATCGCCGGCACGGGAATGATCCTCGCCTTCCTGACGGCAATCACCGTGCTCCCTGCCCTGCTGACACTCTTGAAACCGCCGGTCGAGCCGGAG
>JASHVQ010000040.1 GCA_030044485.1 Methylovirgula sp.
CCAAATATACAGGTCTGCACGCACTGCGCCATTTCTTCGCGTCTTGGTGCATCAATAGCCGGGCGGATGGCGGCCTCGAGCTGCTGCCAAAACTTGTGCAGGAGAGGCTCGGACATGCGACGATCGCGATGACCATGGACGTGTACGGTCATCTGTTTCCGAGGCACGATGATTCCGCAGAGCTGGCCGCCGCCGAAAAATCACTGCTGGGATAACGAACCGCGACACAGGCGCGACAAGACCAGCAAAGGTCGTGTCAAAACAATGCGTAGGCTAGGACTGTAAATCCGCTGGCTAAGCCTTCGTAGGTTCGAGTCCTACCTCCCCCACCACATCGTTCCAGTCCCGCTGAAACATCGGATATCGCGACACGCGCCGCGGCTTTTCGGGGGACGCAGAAAAAGCCAAGCCCGTACCTCAGGACTTTCGATCCCGATAAGCAAGCCGGCCTATCTAATTATTGTCCATGGAACAGGCTTCATAGCCTTCCTGGTTGCAGAGGGCCGCCTTGCGCGCCGCCTCCGCCTCGTGCCGATCCTTGGCCGCCATGTCGTGATTTCCGATTTTGTCGTAATCGCGGGCCCGTGCGTCATGGATGTCGGCGTCGCCGTCCGGACCGAGCGTGCCGAGATCGAGAAGCGCGCCGTAATCGGCGATGGCGCTCCGATAGTCGCCGCGCCGCTCATAATCTTCGGCGCGCCCTTTGTAGGCCCAGCCTCTGTTGACATTCGGGTCTCGCGACGCGGCCTTGGGATCGAGCGCCGAGGTATAGTCGGCGAGCGCCAGGTCGTGTTTGCCAAGCGAATCGTAATCCTGTCCGCGCTGGTAGAAAGCGTCGGCTGTCCCGTAGGCGCTCCAGTTGCGGTCGTTGGAAAGCGCGGCCGTGTAGTCGGCCGCCGCCAAATCCGGATGCTTCTGGCGATCGTAAGCCCTGGCGCGACCGTAATAGGCGGGACCCAGGGCAGGCTCGAGTCCGATTGCCGCGGAAAAGTCGGCAACGGCCGGGGCCGCGCCGTCCGCAAAGAGCCGCTTTTCGCCGCGTTTGAGATAGGCGATCGCCGCATCTCGAGAGCCGAGCGAATGGAGATTGATCGCCGCCGTCAAATCCGCCATCGCTTTTTTATCGTCGTCGTCATTGAGGCCGCGTCGCAGAAAAGCCGCGGCGTTCTTGGGATCCATGCGGATGGCGCTCGCATCGTCGTCCATGGCTTTGCGGAGATTGGCCTCCGAAAGATCGAAGCTCGAGCAATTTCCGTAGTCTTGCGAGAGCTGCAGATAAGTTGCGGCGCGTTGGACGAGCGCCGCGCTTTTGTCCGCGGACGTGGGCGCCGCGTTCAGCTTCTGCGTTGCGCGTTGGATCGCGTCATTGTCGGCGGCGACAATCGCGTCGGACGGGTTGTCGCCGCTGCAGAAGCTTTCGGCGCGCCCGATCGCCGAAGAGGCGACGCAACAAAGGGCGGCGCAGACAAGGCGAAGCCGGATCAAAGCCATGCGTGCCTCCATTTCGCGTAAGCCACGCCGGCGGCCGCAGCCTGGCGCCGGGCGACCAATTGCATTGCTTCTAGGCCCATAGCATATTCGCGCCGCAAGCGGGTGTAGCTCAATGGTAGAGCAGCAGCCTTCCAAGCTGAATACGAGGGTTCGATTCCCTTCACCCGCTCCAATTTCTGCCGAGAGAAACTTATCAGGTTCGCCTGCCGCGTCCGAGATTATTCATCCGGGGAGAAATTTCCATGATCGTCGCCACGACCAATGAAATCGCCGGCTATAAAATCGTCCGCCATCTCGGGCTGGTGCGCGGCGTCACCGTGCGCTCGCGCAGCGTCGTCGGCAATGTCGTCGGCGGCATCCAATCGCTGTTCGGCGGCAAGCTTGGCGCCTTCGTGCAATTGGCCGAGACGGCGCGCCAAGAGGCCTATGACCATATGTGCGAACATGCGACGCAGGGCGGCGCCAACGCCGTGGTCTGCATGCGCTACGACGCCAACGAGATCATGGACGGGATCACGGAAGTTCTGGCCTACGGCACCGCCGTCTGGGTCGAGCCGGCCTAGCCGGTCGGCGCCCCTTTCAAGTCCCGCCAGGCCTTGTCGGCGCGCGCAATATTGGTCTTCGGCGCGTCGAGGAAATAGACGAGCGACGTCGCGCTCGAGAAGCAATAGAGCTTGTGCGTGTCGGGGTCCGTCCAATTGATCGAGCAATCGGCGTGGATTTTCCGCCCGGTGATCACCCCGATCGGATCATTATTGTCATAGGCGCCCGTCATCTTCACCGGAGGCACGACCCATTTCCAAATGCCCGTCTCGCTGGTCTCGGCCTTGGCGATGCGCCGATCGTGGATCGTGTCCTTGAGGGCGGCGGCGGAATTGCGTTGGTCGGATATGGGCGGGGCGGAGGGATCGGCGGATTGCGCGAGGGCGGATACGCCAGGCGCCGCTGAGCCAAGCGACATCGCGGCAATGATCAAGGCGCGTGCGCTTCGAAAAGCAAAAGGCGTGAGCATGAAGATAATCCGAGGATGCTTGGCGCCCCGCCGCGCGCATATCGATTGCCTTATTAACCTCTGAACGGGTAAAGAAGTCCAGGCTTTAGGAGTGTAGCTCAATTGGTAGAGCACCGGTCTCCAAAACCGGGGGTTGGGGGTTCGAGTCCCTCCTCTCCTGCCATTAAATCAACGCCATAGCCCGTTGCCGCGACGCGAGCGGCAAGAGTGCGCCCCGCATCGGGCGATGCGGGGAGCGCCGCGCTCAAGGAACCCCAGCCTTTGCCGCCGGTTATCCTGGGCCCCGCCGGCGATGCGGGGGCGAAGCTGCGTGGAGGACGTCATGGCCAACTTTAATCGCGTGATGGTCGGCGAATCGCTCGTCGGCCAAGGCAACGAAGTCGCGCATATCGATCTCATCATGGGCCCGAGAGGAAGCGCCGTCGAGACGGCTTTTTGCATGACGCTGACCAATCAAAAGATCGGCGACAACGCGCTGCTCGCCATCGTCGCCCCCAATCTCATGGCCAAACCCGCGACCCTGATGTTCAACAAGGTGACGATCAAGAACGGAGAGCAGGCATCGCAAATGTTCGGCCCCGCGCAGCGCGGCGTCGCCAAAG
>JASHVQ010000041.1 GCA_030044485.1 Methylovirgula sp.
TGCGACTCAGGATCGAGGCCGATGGCGCGCATGAAGCCGAGCGTCTCGCTGATCCGATCGGCGAGTTCCTGATAGCGCGCCGATTGCGGACTGTCCTTGATGAAGCCGAGCATCCAGCGATGCGCATTCTCGAGATTGGCGTAGCCGCCCGAAGCGAAGGCGCGCAGTAAGTTCACCGTCGCCGCGGATTGCCGGTAGGCCATGAGCTGGCGCACCGGGTCGGGAACGCGCGCCGCCTCAGTGAAGGCAATGTCGTTGACGATGTCGCCGCGATAACTCGGCAGCGCGACGCCGTTCTTGACTTCCATCGGCTCGGAGCGCGGCTTGGCGAATTGGCCGGCGATGCGCCCGACCTTCACCACCGGCAGGGCGGCGGCAAAGGTCATCACCACCGCCATCTGCAAAAAGACGCGGAAGAAGTCGCGGATATTGTCGGCGGCGTGTTCGGCGAAACTTTCGGCGCAATCGCCGCCCTGGAACAGAAAGGCCTCGCCCTTCGATGCCTTGGCGAGCAGCGCTTTCAGCTTGCGCGCCTCGCCCGCGAAGACGAGCGGAGGGAACGTGCCGAGCTGGCGTTCCACGTCGGCAAGGGCGGCGGCGTCCGGAAAAACCGGCGCCTGTTCCATAGGCTTTTTGCGCCAACTCTCGGGCGACCAGGGTTCTGGGGACATGTCGGTCTCGTTTCGTGCCGCCTTTTACACGCCGGCGCGCGGCTTTGCGATGCCAATCTGCCCAAAGCCTAAAGGCTTGGTCTTACGGCATTCTTTCCTCGTCCGGCAGAGCCACCGCCTCGCCGGGATCGAGTTTCATCGGCGCATGCCGAGCGCTGCGCGAATGTAGAGTGACGAGTTCCTCGGCGGAGGTCGGATGGACCGGCATGGTGGCATCGAAATCCGCTTTGGTCGTTCCTTTTTTTATAGCAATTCCAATGATTTGGATCATTTCGGCGGCGCCCTCCCCCAGCACGTGCACGCCGAGGACGCGGTCGGTCGCGGCATCGACCACGATTTTCATCATGACCGCCTCCTTGCGCCCGGAAAGCGCCGCCTTCAGCGGCCGGAAACGCGTCGCGTAAATATCGACGCAGGCGAAGCCCGCCCGCGCCTCGGCCTCGCTCAGACCCACCGTGCCGAGTTCGGGCGTGGAAAACACCGCCGTTGCGATATTCGTGTGATCGACCGCCCGCGGACTGGCACCGAAGACCGTATCGGCGAAGGCGTGGCCTTCGCGCACTGCGACCGGCGTCAGGGCGACGCGATTGGTCACGTCGCCGACCGCATAAATGGACGAAACGGTCGAACACGACCATTGATCGACCTTGACCGCGCCCATGTCGTCGAGAGCCACGCCCGCCTTCTCGAGGCCCAAACCTTGCGTGTTGGGACGACGGCCGGTGGCGATCATGACTTGATCGGCCTCGAGCGTCTCGCCACGGCTGAGGGTTACGAAAAGACCGCGCGCCGTCTTGTCGACGCGGCGCGGCAGGTCGGCGAATTTGAAGGATACGCCGGCTTCCGCCAGAGCGTCGCGCAAGGCGATTCTCAAGTCTTCGTCGAAGCCGCGCAAAATGTTCGCGGCGCGCGTGGCGAGCGTCACCTGGCTGCCGAGCCGCGTCAGCAATGCGGCGAATTCGACTGCGATATAGCCGCCGCCGACGATCAATATGCGGCGCGGCAGCTCGGGCAGATCGAAGATTTCGTTCGAGGTAATCGTGTGTTCGAGCCCTGGGACGTCGGGGGCGAGGAACGGCGCCGAGCCGGTCGCGACGAGAATGACGCGCGCCCTGATCACCCGGTCGTCGGCCAGAAGCCTCACTTTTTGCGCCTCTTCGACGACCGCCCGCGAGGCGGCGAGCACGACGCCGGCATTTTCGAGATGCGTGCGGTAGATCTCCGAAAGCCGCGAGATTTCCTGATCTTTGGCGGCGACGAGCTTCGGCCAATCGAAGCTCGGCTTAGGTGCGCTCCATCCGTAGCCTTCGGCGTCGGCGAAGTCGTCGGCGAAGCGGCTCGCGTAGACGAGCAGCTTCTTGGGCACGCAACCGCGAATGACGCAGGTTCCGCCGATACGGAATTCTTCGGCAACCATCACTTTGGCGCCGTAGCCGGCGGCAATGCGCGCGGCGCGCACGCCGCCCGAGCCGGCTCCGATGACGAAGAGATCGACGTCGAACATCAGCTGAGGCTTCCGTAGATTTCGATGCCCTTCGGCCCGCCCATGATGACGGCCGTGGCAAACCCGAGGAACAGCCCGTGTTCGACGACGCCCGGAATTGCGTTGAGCCTCGTGGCAAGATCTTCCGGAGCCGGAATAAGTCCGAAGGCGCAATCGACGATGTAATTGCCGCTGTCCGAGACGAAAGCCCGACCTTCGGAGGTCTTGCGTAAGTCGATCGAGCCGCGGCAGCCTACTGCGGCGGCCTCACGCCCGATCAGCCGACGCGTCGCTTCGAGGCCGAAGGTGCTGACCTCGACAGGCAACGGGAACTTGCCGAGCCTTGCGACCGCCTTGCTCGAATCGGCGACGACAATCATGCGCTGCGAGGCGGCGGCGACGATCTTCTCGCGCAATAGCGCGCCGCCGCCCCCCTTGATCAGCCGCAGCTGCGGATCGAATTCGTCCGCCCCATCGATCGTCATATCGAGGCCCGGGGCGTCGTCCAGGGTGGCAAGCGGAATGCCGAGCGCTTCGGCCTGGGCGCGGCTGCGCTCCGAAGTCGGTACCCCAAGCACATCCAGGCCTTGCGCGACCTTTTTGCCAAGCAGGGCGATGAAATGCGCCGCCGTGCTCCCCGTGCCGAGTCCGAGACGCATGCCCGGACGCACGAGCTCGAGGGCCGCGGCGGCGGCTTCCTGTTTCGCACTTTCCGGATCGAGACCGCTCATGGGGAGCGGTTAGGGCCTCGAATAGCCGGCGTCAACCGGCGGCCGGGGAGTCCGTCATTTCGCCGGCGGCGTGCAGACGACGGCATTGTTCAGCACGTAGCAGATGGACATCATGCCGGTGCGCAGATCGACGCGGAAGACGCCGCCCTCGCGCTCATGGCTCGAGGCGACGAGCGCGTAATCGCTCGGGCCCTGCGGTCCCGCCCCTTGACCCGGCTCGTAGCAGAGCGTCACCCCGATGGTCCCCTCCTTTAACCCATATTGGCAGGCCCCGACCTCGCCTGTGGC
>JASHVQ010000042.1 GCA_030044485.1 Methylovirgula sp.
ATGCACGAGCGCCAGCGCCGACTCAAAGAAAGGATGCAGCAGGTCCTTGAAATATTCGGCGAGCTGCGTGGCAAGCAACATGCCCTTGTAGATCAAGGTGCGCGAGGAGAGCGAGACCGCGTAGAATCCGGCGACGCGCGGGTCGCCCAGTCCGTAGACCGCGTTGGAAATCGCCTTGCGCAGGATATAGAGGTGGCGCTCGAAGAGATCGAAATCGGCTCCTTCCCTGCCGGCGTTTGCGCCGCGCTTGACGAAGAATTGCTTGATCACCGGCTCGGTCGGCCGAACGCTTGCGCCAAGCCCCGAATTATCGACCGGCACATCGCGCCAGCCGAGGAAGATCTGTCCTTCTTCGGCCACCGTCTTTTCGACGATCGCCATGACGAGCGCGCAGCCTTCGGGATCACGCGGCAAAAAGACCGGGCCGATGCCGTAATCGCCGGGGTTCGGCAGAGTAAAGCCCAGAGCCTGGGCGGCGAAGAAACGATGCGGGATCTGAACCAGAATGCCGCAGCCGTCGCCGGCCCGCGGGTCGGCGCCGACCGCGCCGCGATGATCGAGGTTGATGAGGATTTCGAGACCTTGCGTGACGATCTCGTGCGACTTGCGATTGTGCAGATTGGCAATGAAGCCGACGCCGCAGGAATCGTGCTCGCGGCCAGGCGCATAGAGCCCCTGTTCGGCCGGCAGGCCCGGATCGCGGGCAAGCGGCAGCTGCGCCGGCCGCCGGCTTGCCCGGCGGCCGCAGATGCGGTTTCCCCGCGTGATTAGAGCCGCCATGCTCGTCCCCAAACCCGCCCGCGCGAGCCCAAATGCCTCGTGTCGGAAAGTGCCATTCCGCCTTGGGAGCCGCTCGCCGTCGGCCCGAAAATGGCGAAATCCGCCGGTCTTTTAAAAGGTCAGTAAAGCTGTCCTATCGACGCAGTTTCATATTGTCAATGTAGGAGCAAAACGCAAGCCAACCGGCAGGCTTCGGCGCCGGCCCGAGGCCGGAATTGCATCGGTCCGGCCTCCGCACCGCCGCCGCAATGCCTGCCGACTTTCGCCGAATTCCTTGTCAAGTCTGCGTGTGGCGCGGCCGCGCCAAGCCCAAGACGGAGGACCTCATGAACTCCGATGAAAGGATCGCGGCTTTCCCTCTCGATGCCGAAGCCAAGGCCGGACTGGCGCTTCTTGCGGCGCTCCTGGCTTTTGGAGCCATCCCGCCGGCTCGGGCACAATCTCTTCCGGCGCCCTGGAGCTATCCTTATTACGACGGCTATCCCCCGCCGCCCGGGCCCGTCGCGGCGGGAGAAGGCGAGCTGCCGGAGGCGATGCGGCCCGACGAAGGCGAAGGCATCCTGCCCCTGTCGGAGATCCGCCGCCGCGTCGCCACGCTCGGCTTTCACCTCGTCGCCGTGCCGCGCTACAAGGATCGGATCTATCTCGCCGAGGCCGAGGACGTCCACGGATTGATGCATAGGCTCGTCTTCGATGCGCACGCGGGAAACATCATCGAAAACACCAAGCTCGCGCCGCTGCCGAAGAAGACGAAGCCGGCCGGCGAACTTTCCGGACTCGAAAAAGGAAGCGCCGAGGCGGCTCCTGCGAGCGGCAGACCGGCCGCGCCCAATGCGGACGGCCCCCCGGACGGCAAGAATCCGCCTGCCAACTGAGACGCGAAAAGGGCGTCACGAGGACGCCCTTCAAAGGCCGGCTCGGCCGGCGATATCGCCCGAGAAATCAGGCAGCCTTGGCGCCGCCTTCAACGACTTTGGGGCCGGACTTGCCGATCGGGATCTGGCGCGGCTTCTGGGCCTCGGGGAGTTCGCGCAGGAGATCGACGTGCAGCAGGCCGTTCTCGAGGCTCGCGGACTTGACATAGACATGATCGGCGAGCTGGAAACGCCGTTCGAAGGCACGCGCCGCAATGCCCTGGTAGAGCACCTCGCGCGGGCTGCCTTCCTCTTCGGCCCGTACCTCCTTGGCGCCCCGAATGACCAGGCTGTTCTCCTTGGTCTCTATCGAAAGCTCCTTGTCGGAAAAGCCGGCGACGGCGACGCTGATGCGGTAGGCATCCTCGGCGGTGCGCTCGATGTTGTAAGGGGGATAGGAAGGGGCTGCTTCGAAGCCGGAGGCCTGGTCGACAAGATTGAACAGGCGGTCGAAGCCGATGGTGGAACGGTAAAGCGGTGAAAGATCCAATTGACGCATTTCATCCTCCTTTAAAGCGAGACGAGAACGGCCGGCGATCGCCCTGGCCTCTCTCGATGTTTGCGCGTCTCAGAGCCCGCGCAGCCTTGATGTGGTGAGGGTTTTGGGCTCTGCAAGAGGGGCGTTGCGCGCGTCCGGCGGCTTTTGGCCATTTTCGCAGAAGGCTGGAAGCTCGCAGAAAAATCACTTAGATTTCAATAGATTCCACCAAGTTCCCGATTGGCGCTCGCAAACCCATGAAGCTCGTCGTAACAAGCGACAATCCCGCGCCCGAGGGCGCCGTCTTCTGCGAGCTTACGACCCGCGACGGCGCGAACCTGCGCGCCGTCCGCTGGCCGGGGCGCGAGGCGGCGCGCGGCACCGTCGTCGTCCTGCCGGGGCGCGCCGAATTCATCGAGAAATATTTCGAGGTGATCGGCGAGCTGCTGGGGCGCGGCTTCACGGTCGTGGCGCTCGATTGGCGCGGCCAAGGGCTTTCGGAACGCCAGCTGAGCAACCGCCGCAAGGGCCATATCGACGACTTCGAAATCTACGAGCGCGATCTCGCCGCGCTGCGCGAGCTTGTGCTCGAGCCCTCCTGCCCCGCGCCCTGGTTCGCGCTCGGCCATTGCATGGCGGCGGCCATTCTCATCGGCCAAGCGCGCGCCGGCCGCTCGCCCTTTGCGCGCATCGTCGCCACCTCGCCGCTGATCGACCTTCACCGGCTGCGCTTCAAATCCGCGGCGCGCACCTTCGTCGAAGCTCTCGACATCATCGGTCTCGGCGGAGCCTATGTTCCGGGCGGCCGAGGCAGGTCGGTCTTCCTCAAGCCTTTCGCCGACACGCTCTTGACGTCGGACCAAGTGCGCTACGAACGAACCAAAGGCGTGCTCCAAAGCGCGCCCGAACTTGCCGTCGGCGACCCGACCATTGGTTGGACCAATGCCGCCTTCCGCCTGATGCGCCAATTCGAGGACGCCGATTACGCGCGCCGCACGCTGACGCCTATCCTGGTGATTGCCGCGGGCGCCGATCGCGTCGTCTCGACGCCGGCCATCGAACGCTTTGCGAGCCGCCTCAAGGCCGGCCGGTTCATCACCATTCCCTTCGCGTGCCACGACAT
>JASHVQ010000043.1 GCA_030044485.1 Methylovirgula sp.
TTGGCTATTGTGAAATAGAGATAGGGCTCCGCACCGACGTCATCGAAATTGCGGTCCCGCGCGTCCTCGTCGAGCAGCGACGGATAGGCGATGATCGAACCGGTCGCCGTGCAAATATCGGAATCGAGCGTTCTGTCGGCATAAAGCAGGCGCGGCGCGCTCCAATGCGTGAGGTCGGTCGCGGTCGCATAATAGAAGCCGTCGACCGGGTAGAGGCCCGCGTCGCGCGCCACCGAAAAGACGGCGATCCAGAGGCCGGTGCCGCGCATGCGCACCACCGCCCCGACCGGGAAGATGAAGGGGGAGATGGGCTCGCAAGGGGCAATCTGCCTCGCCCCGCCCCGGTAGGGGTCCGAATAGCGGATCGTAAAGTTGTGACCGTCGAAGGCCCGCCAGGAACCTGGATCTTGCGGATTGGCGGAGCGAAACAGACAGGCCCCGTAATTCTGCCCGTCCCAGCCGGTGGTCGCGGCGAAGAAATACTCATAGGTCCCGTCGGAGAAAATGTTCGACGGGTTGAAGAACCCGCGATGCCGGCCCTGGCCGACATCTTGTCCAAATGGCGCCGAGGCGACGACCAGCGGCTTCGCCTTGGTGAAATTCATGCCGCCGTCGGTCGAACGATAGGCAAGGATCGAATTGTACCAGCAGCCGAGCGAGGATTGTACCCTACAACGCCCATGGTCGTCGGCGTGATATTCATGATGCACCAGGGCCGCGACGTTGCGGCCGTCCGCGGTCCACGTCGCCGTAATGAAGTTCCTATCGTTGTAATCGGCCGGTTCGGGATCGAATCCGCTGTTGAGCACGATATGGCAGTCGAGCGAGAGATGCGACAAATCCTTGCCGCGCATGACGCGGTTCACGTAATGCATCGCAAAAAACACGACATTGCCGTTGGCATCGCGAAAGGCGCGCGGGTTGACGTCGGGCACATCCACGGCGGCGCAACCCTCGCGGCTGGAGTCGAAGACGATTTCCGGCCGGCCTAAGAGGCTAAGCGTCGCATCTTCAGCGCGCGCCGCGCGCGCCATCAGCGATGCCATGGCGAGCATGATGCCAAGCGCGACACGCAAGCCGAGTTTGGCAAGGGAACTTGCCAACTCCCTGCATCGAAGGCGCAACCGACCGCGCGGGCTTAATTGGTGCTCAACTTCTTTGCGCTGGATGATGTTAATAAGCATTTCCGGTCTTGAGCAGCGCGAAAGGTGTCGCCACAAGGATGTAGACATCGAGCAGCAGCGACCAATTCTCGATGTAATATAGGTCGCACTCGACACGTCCTTGGATTTTTTCCGGCGTATCTGTTTCGCCGCGCCAACCGTTGATCTGCGCCCAGCCGGTCATGCCGGGCCGAACGCGGTGGCGTGCGAAATAGCCGTCCACGACCTTGTCATATTCGCGTTCGGCTGCCTTGGCATGCAGCGCGTGCGGGCGAGGCCCGACGAGCGAAAGGTCGCCGGTGAAAACGACGTTGAAAAGTTGCGGAAGTTCGTCAAGCGACGTCTTGCGAATGAAGCGGCCGACGCGCGTAACGCGCGGGTCACCCTTGGTCACAAGCTTCGCCGCGCCGAAATCGAGTGCATCTATGAACATCGATCGGAACTTGTAGACCTCGATGATTTCATTGTTGAACCCATAGCGCTTCTGTTTGAAGAGCGCGGGGCCTTTCGAATCGATTTTCACCGCCAGTGCTATGGCGGCCATCAGCGGGGCAAGCAGCACAAGCAACAGGCCGCCAACCAATTTATCGAAGCAATATTTGAGAACCAGATCCCAGTCGGCGATCGGCTTGTCGACGATGTCGATGAGAGGCACCGAGCCGATATAGGAATAGGAATGCGGCCGGAAGTGCAGCTTGTTCATGTGCGCGGCGAGGCGGACGTCGATTGGCAAGACCCAAAGCTTGCGCAACATTTGCAGCAGACGCTGTTCGGCGGTAATCGGCAGGGTGAAGATGACGAGATCGATGCGCGTGCGGCGCGCGAATTCAATCAGATCGTCGACGCTGCCGAGCTTCGGAAAACCCGCGACGACGGTTGGCGAGCGTTCGTCGGTGCGATCGTCGAAGATACCGAGAATCTGCAGATCTATGGGCGGTTGTTCGGCAAGCTCGTGCAAGAGTTGATCGGCGGCTGGACCGCCGCCAACCAAAACGGCGCGCCGCACGAGGCGCCCGGTCCGTATCAGCCTGTCGACCGCAAGCGCCAACACCATGCGTTCGGCGCCGATCGCCACGAGGCCGCCCGCGAACCAGGCGAGCATAAAGCTGCGCGGATAAACCGCCTCGAGAGACAAGCTGAAGATCGCGGCGATGCTTACCGCATAGTCGCAGACGAGCGCCGCGACGAGACGCGGCAGATTTGCGGCGAAATTCCTGAATGGGCTTATTTCGTAGAGCCCGAAGCACTGGATCGCCAAAACCGCGCCCGCCGCGATCACGGGCAGACCGATAGAATTATGAAGCCATCCCGCATGGGGCGACGGCGTTGCGTAGAAAGCTAGGAAGCCAAGACCGACCAGCAGAATGAGCAGGAATTCCGCCACCCGTACGAGGCCTTCGAGCACGACTCGCGAGATCACCGGCGCCGCTGGGGCGCAATGCAAGTCTCGCGCAACCGCCTGAAGCCCTTCCAGGTTTGCCTTCATTTTCCGTTCAGCGGCAGGATCGGGGCGGAGTTTTTCGAAATCGCGAAAGGTCAGTTTTGACATGCCCTATGACTTTCACGAAGGGAGGGCGAATGAAGCGGCCGAGGCATCGTCTTGACGCGCTTTTTTGGCGAGTGCGTCGACGTAGCCGCTAAGCACGGCATCGGCCATGTCGTTGATCGTAAATTGCGTGCTAACGAAGGCCGCCAGCGCCGCGCACTCTCGGCGAATTTCGTGCGCATCCTTTTCAAGCGCGGTTTTCATGGCTTCGGCGAGGATCGCCGGGTTGTTGCAAGGGATCAGCCTGTCGCGATATGGCCCGAAGATTTCGCCGATGCCGCCGACATCCGTTGCAACCATCGGCATTTGCGCCGCGGCGGCTTCAAGCACGATGTAGGGAAGCGACTCGGCACGGCTCGGCACCACGAGAATACGGCCAAGCCGAAAGGCTTCGCGCGCCGGCTTCAATCCGGCGAAGATTACGGAGTCGGCAACCCCGCGCTCATCGGCTTGGGCGACGAGCCGCTCTTCGTCGGGCCCCGAGCCGACAAGCACAAGGCGCGGTCGCTTGGCGAGATGGTTTGACAAAATGGCAAGTGCATCGATCAAGGTGTCGATGCCTTTGGCAGCGCGCAATTCGCCGACATAGAGGAATTCTTTCGCCTCGGGTAGAGGATCGATGGGAACGAATTCCGCGGCGCTCAGGCCGTTTGGTACGATACGGATGAGTTTGCGGGTCGGGCCAATGCGCTCGTGCACTTGCGTGGCGATATAGGCGCTCTCGAAAAGGAAGATGTCGGTTGCGTGGCGGAGCAGGCGCTCCATCTCCATGTAGCTGCGCTCAACCACGGGCCCGGCGCGATAGTTGAAGCTGCCGCCATGCGGCGTATAGGCGCGGATCGCCGAATCGAATCCTGGCAGGAATGCGGGCAAGCGGGCGAACGCCCCGCCTTTCGACCCGTGGCCATGCACGATATCCGGGGCAAGGGCGCGTGTGTGGAACGCGATGCGCAGGGCGGTTGGGATATCGAGAACATGCGGGTTGCGCGGCATGCGCATGCGCGAGAGGCCAAGCGCCAGCATCGGCTCAAGCTCGGCGAGTATTTTCGCGGCGCGGTCCCCGCCCGTCATAGAATCGGTGACGAGGCCCACCGCGTGACCGCGCGCCACCTGTTCGCGGGTGAGATCCACGACATGCCGGAAGAGCCCGCCGAGCGGCGCGCGCAGCACGTGCAATATGCGAAGCTTGCGATCGCTTTGGTTCTCTGCCGGCATCGCGGTTCCGTTAAAAAAAGCGCTCGCCCACCACGATCGTGTCCCCCGGTTGCACGGGATGCCGGATGGGGACTTGCCCGGTAATCTGCATGCCATGGTAGACGCGCGTCAGGCTGACGGTGTCCTTGTTGGCGCGCGGCGTGAAACCGCCGGCTATCGCCACCGCTGTCTCGGCGTTCATCCCATTGACGTAGGGATATTGACCCGGCGTGGTTACTTCGCCGAGCACGAAGAAGGGCCTGTAGGCTTCCACCTCGACGGACACTTGCGGATCGCGCAGGAAGCCGTCGCGCAGCCGCTCGGCGATATCGGCGGCGAGTGCGGACGTCGTTTTTCCTCCCGCCTCGACGAGCCCGATGAGCGGCATCTGGATATGGCCTGAGCCGTCGACAGCATAGGAATTACTCAACGTGTCCTGGCCGTAGACAATAACGCGCAAGCGATCGCCGCTTGCGAGCGTGTAGGGGACATTTTGGCCAGGATCCAAATAGGCCGAGTAAGGCGGCGCGCAGGCCGCGAGCGCCAGCGACAAGGCTGTCAAGACCGGAACCAAAATGCGCCGCATGATGACTGCCGTAGGATTGGGATCTCGCCAAGAAGTTGCTGCCTGTTCTCACGTCTATAAGCAGCGATGGTTAACAAAGCTTAACTTTCAGCCGGCAATTTAAGGAACCTATTAACCTTGTTTCAACTTTAAGACGGCTTGATGAGACGAAATCAGACGAGATCGAGCCCCGAAGGCGACCCGGGAATCGCCGCCTCGTTCTCGCAAGGCTGCGCATGGCTGAGACATTTGAGGACATGAGCTTCGAAGCGCGGTCGACCGACCTCGATTTCGCTTCGCTCGGCGCAGCAATTCACAGAAAACGGCGCTGGATCATTATCTCGACAGCCGTCGGCTTCCTGCTCGCCGCGCTCTTCGTGGCGGTCGTCAAGCCGCGCTACACCGGCGAATCCGAAGTGCTGCTCGAGAATCAGGAAAACTTCATGACCGGCCCGCAGCACGTCGAGAACGCCGAGCCGCCGGCGCCTCCCGCCGAGGATACCGACCTCGTCGGCAGCCAAATCCAACTCATCACATCGAGCGACCTCGGGCGCCAGGCGATCGAAAAGCTCGGACTTATCGGCAATCCGGAATTCGACCCCTACGCCAATGGCCTCGGTCTCTTCACAAGCATTCTCGTCGCCTTGGGCCTTGAGAAAGATCCGTTGCGCATTCCCGCCGCCGACCGCGTGCTCGATAATTTCGAGCAGAAGCTCTTCGTCTACTCGCCCACCAAGACGCGCGTTATCGCTATCGAATTTTCATCGCGCGATCCGGAGCTCGCGGCGCGCGGCGCCAACGTGGTCGCCAACCTCTACCTCGAGGCGCAGTCCAACGCCAAACGGCAAATGGCGAAACAAGCCGCCGAATCGCTTGCCGCGCAGATCGACGAACAAAAGCAAGAAGTCACCCGCGCCGCCGACGAGGTCGAGCGCTACCGCGCGATGTCGGGCCTGCTTGCCGGCACCAACAACATGACCATCGCCGGCCAGCAGCTTGCCGATCTCAGCACCGATCTTTCGCACGCCCGCACGGAACAAGCGGACAGTCAGGCGCGCGCCGCGCTCATTCGCCGGATGCTGAGCGAAGGACGCATCTCGGAAGTCCCGGACATTGCCAACAACGACCTCATCCGCCGCATCGCCGAGCAGCGCGCGACGGCGGCCGCGCAGCTTGCGCTCGAATCGAGTACCTTGCTTCCTGGCCATCCGCGCATCAAGGAACTCACGGCCGAGGTCGCCGACCTCGATTCGCAACTCCAGTCGGCGGCGGAAAATATCGCGCGCGCCCTCGAGAACGACGCCAGCGTGGCGGGAGCGCGCCTCGCCAACCTGCAGGCGGCCATCGATCAGCAGAAGAAGGTCGTCGCCTCGGCCGACGCCGATCAGGTTCATTTGAACGAGCTGCAACGCGTCGCTCAGGCGTTGCGCGATCAGCTCGACAGCAGCTTGACCAAATATCAAGAGGCGGTCGCTACCGAAAATTCGACCTCGGCGCCGCCCGACGCGCGCATCATAGCGCAGGCGACCGTGCCGGACCAGCCGGCGTTCCCGAAGAAAGTGCCGACCCTCGTCTTTGGAACCTTGGCGGCCTTCATCCTTTCGTTGGGCGCGGTGATCGGCAGCGAAATGCTTTCCGACAAAGCGCCGCAGGCGGTCGCGATCCAGAGACCAGTCGCGGCGCGCCGGACGCCCGGCGCACGCAGGTCGCTGATCGCCAAAGCTCTCTCCTCGCTGAAGCGTTTCGCACGATCGCGCTGGTTCGCAGAGGACGAAGCCAAGCCGGCGGAAGAGGACGATGACGTCGAGCAGGAAGCCGAGAACACCGGCGCGCGCGTGGTCGCTCGCGCCAGCACGCCGCAGGGCGTGCAGATTGTAGCGACCCGCCTCCAGGAAGGCGAAGCCTCGGCCGCGGCGCTCATCGGCTTTGCGCGCAATCTCGCGCAGGAAGGCCGCCCGATCATCGTCGATCTCGACTCGCGCGCCGACCAGATCCTGCCGCTCGTGGCCCGCCCGCTCGAGACGGAAAGGATGGCGGGCCTGACCGATCTCCTCGACAAGGGGGCGCTTTTCGCCGACGTCATCCATCGCGACTGCGCCTCGCGCCTTCACTTCATCCCGTTCGGTTCGGGGGAGCGCTTCAATCCCGACGACCTCGACATTGTCCTCGACGCGCTCGGGCAAACCTACGATTTCGTGGTTCTCGCCGCGCCGCCTCTGACGACGAGCGAGATGGCGAAGGCGCTCGCGCCCTATGCCGATTTCGTCGTCGTCGCAGCGCCCGAGGATACGTCCGAGACCGAGACCGCGGGCGCGCGCGCCGAACTCAATGCCGCAGGCGCCAGCGAAATTCTCGTCGTCTGTGGCGATCCCGAAGAGGCGCCGAGCTTCGCCTGAACGGCAGATCGGCCCCGGTGAACCTGCGCGCCCGAAGATTCGACCAAGGAGCATGCTATCACGCGCGCCGCCTTGCTGCGGCACGTCGCGACGGAGGTCTCGCATGGGCGAACAAGAACAGCAGCGCCGCTTCCTCGGCATGCCGGTCAACTGGGATTGGCAGAACTGGACCAAGGGATTCTGGAATTCCGAGGACCGTCGGCTCTTTCCGCCGAAGCGCGTCGGCATCGGCTGGACGATCAATGTCTACGAGCTGCTGCGACGGATGGGCTTGAAGCAATAGGGGCTGTCGCGGCTTTTGGGCGCGGCCGGATCGAAGCTTGCCGCGGCGTGCCGCCAGCTTAGACTGGAAGGCGCATGGCCGCCCGCCCGAAACTCCGCGAGATCCTCGCCGATCCGATCCTGGCGCTGATGCTCGCGCTCGGATTTTCCTCCGGGCTTCCGTTCCTGCTGGTGCTCGGCACGCAGGCGGCGCGGCTTGCCGAAGCCAAAGTGCCGATCGAAGCGATCGGGCTCGTGAGCTGGGTCGGGCTTTGCTATTCGCTCAAATTCCTCTGGTCGCCCGTCATCGACACGATCGATGTGCCGGGGCTTGCGCCTGTGCTCGGGCGCCGCCGCGCCTGGCTCTTGACGGCGCAGATCGGCGTCGCCCTGGGATTGATCGCGCTCGCTTTCGCCGATCCGGCGCGCTCGCTCTTGGATCTCGTCCTGCGCGCCGCCTTCACCGCCTTCTTCGCCGCCACGCAGGACATCGTCGTCGACGGCTGGCGCATCGATTCCGCCCCGGTCGAGCGCCAAGGCATCATGGCCGCGACCTATAATCTCGGCTACAGGCTCGGGCTTCTTTGCGCCGGCGCCGGCGCGCTCTATCTCGCCGATTATTATAGCTGGCGTGTCGCCTATCTGGTCATGGCCGGGCTGATGGCGGTCGGCATGGGCGCGGGGCTTCTCTCGCCGCGGCTGCCGGAGCGCGCGCAGGAGCGCGTCTCCTTTGCCGTCAAGTTGATCGAGCCTCTGACCGACCTTTGGCAGAGATACGGGCCGTTGCTCGCCGCGATCTTTTTGCTCGTCGCGCTCTACAGACTGCCAGATTTTCTGAGCGGGGTGATGGCCAATCCGCTCTATATCGACCTCGGCTTCTCGAAGAGCCAGATCGCCACCATGTCGAAAGTCTATGGCATATGGATCGGCATTGCCGGGGCTTTCGCGGGCGGCTATGCGATCACCCGCATCGGGCTGATGCCGGCGCTGCTCATCGGCGGCATAGCCGCCTCGGCCTCGCATCTTTGTCTTGCGCTTCTCGCCGCGACCGGCAAAAGCCTGCCGCTCTTGGCGCTCTCGGTGAGCGTCGAGAATTTCGCCGGCAATTTCGCCGGCGCGGCGCTCATCGCCTATATGTCGTCGCTGACTTCGCCCGCCTATGCGGCGAGCCAATATGCGCTGTTGAGCTCGCTCTTCGCGCTCGCCGGAAAATTTTTAGGAGGGCTTTCGGGCTTCGCTGTGAAAGAGATCGGCTTTGCGGGCTTTTTCGCCTCGACCTCGACGATCGGCCTGCCGGTCGCGGCGCTCTGCCTATTTCTATGGGCGAAGCAGGGCGGGGGAGTGCGAAGGGCGGAGGCCGTGGCGGAGTGAGAAAGTTGAGCGTCAGGCCGGCGGCCACCGCGATTTGGCAGGGTGCGGGATGATATGATGCGCAGTCATCATGGCAGGATATGCCTGAGTAGAGGAAGTCAAAGCCGAGGGAGCGCCCCATGAAAAAATTTCTGGTTCTCTATCTCATCCCCCAATCGGTGCTCGCGGAGTGGCTGAAAACCGACGCCGACAAGAGAAAGGCCGCGGAAGAAAAGCTGCGCGGCGCGTGGAGCGAATGGATGCGCGATCACGGCAAGATGATCA
>JASHVQ010000044.1 GCA_030044485.1 Methylovirgula sp.
AAAGAATGGATGCCTGCGAATCGAGATCGACCGAAGATCGCTTGGCCAGGGCTTGCAGCAGCAGCCAGCTCTTATCGAGCGGGCCGCCGGCGACGGCCAGTTTCTTGCCCTTGAGATCGGCGAGCGTGGCGATCGACGACTTGGGCGGCACCATAACCGCGCCGAGCGCGCTGGAGTAAGGATAGAACTCGAGTTTGCCGCCAAGGCTGCGGTCGCGCGAGACCCAGAGCCAATCGGAGAGAACAATGTCCGCCGAGCCGCCCATGATGGCGACTTTGCCGGCGTCGGTCGAGCCAAGCTCGGTGATCTGCAGGTCGAGGCCCGCCTTGGTGTCGAGCCCGTGGTTCTTGATGACCGCCAGCTCCCAGCTGAAGGTTCCCGTTTTTTGCACCGCAATACGCAGCACGTCCGCGGCCCGCGCCGGGCCCGCGCAAAGCGCCAGAAAGGCGAGGCAAAACGCCGCAATAGCTCGGAGCGGATTATAACGCATCGCAACCCCGACTTTTAAATGAACGACTTCGTGCATATCGGAATTTCACTCCTGCGCCATTGTCTTGGATCCGCCGATCGGGCTACACATCTTCGGGCGCACGACGATATCGCCGATCGGCGGGTGTTTCGAAAGCAGCGGATATCGCAGAGGGGAAGGAACATGAGTGAGAAACGCATTGTGTTGCTTGCGGCCGGCGCGCTCGCCCTGATGGCGGGACCGGCGCTCGCGGCGGGCGATCCGGCGGCCGGCGAGCAGATCTTCAAGCATACCTGCATGCTCTGCCATCGGATCGGCCCGGGCGCCGCGAATTTCGTCGGCCCGGATCTCAACGGCATCGACGGCCGCACGATCGCTTCGGAAGCCGGCTACGACTACTCGGCCGCCGACCAGGCGAAGAAAGCGGCGGGCTTCGTTTGGAACGCGCAGAGCTTCGACAATTACATCACCAATCCGCAAGCCGCCATTCCCGGCACCAAAATGCTCTTCCCGGGTCTGCCGAAGGCGAGCGACCGCGCCAACATCTGGGCCTATATCTCGCAATTCAAGCCCGACGGCTCGAAGAAGTAAGGCTGCAGGCCGCCGATTGACCAATTTGGCGCGCGCCGCGGCTTGGGCGGCGCGTTCGTGCAGGCGCTCGCCGCGGCACGTCATTCCGCAGCTCCGCCGCGGCGGATCAACATGCCGCGCGCCGGGTCGTAGGCGAGGATAGCGCCCGCCAGGAAAACCATCGTGCAGCCAAAGACCACCGCGAGCGAGAAATAGTCGATCTGCATGTAGAAGGCGAAGCGAACCAATTCCACCGCATAGGTGAAGGGATTGAGCCAGCAGAGCGTCGCCAGCCACGGGCTTTTTTCCTGTACCTGCCAGAGCGGATAGAGCGCCGAGGAGGCGAAGAACATCGGAAAGATGACGAAGTTCATCACGCCGGCGAAATTCTCCAATTGCCGGATGAGAGACGAGAGCACCATGCCGAGCCCGCCGAGCATCAGGCCGGAAAGAAAGAGCGCCGGCAGGACCGTCAGATAGCCCCAGGGAGAATCCGGCGAGATGCCCCAGAAATAGGCGATCAGCAGATAGGTATAGACCTGAAGCACGCCGACGCATGTGCCGGCGAGCAGCTTGCAAGTCAGCAGATACCAGCGCGGGAACGGACTGACCAAAAGCGTGCGCATATTGCCCGTCTCGCGGTCATAGACCATCGACAGCGACGATTGCATTCCGTTGAAGAGCTGGATCATCGCCATCAGGCCCGGCGTGATGTAGACGTCGTAAGTCACATAGGTCTGGTAAGGCGGAATGATCGAAATGCCGAGGACGGCGCGAAAACCCGACGCGAAAATGAAGAGCCAGACGAGCGGGCGTACCAGGGCGGAAACAAATCGCCCGCGCTGATGCAGATAGCGAAGCGCCTCGCGCCAGACGATCCCTTGAAGGCAGATCGCATATTGCGCCGGCCCGAAGCCTTTGCGCGGCGGCCGGTCGGTCGCGGCAATGCTCGTCATTGGCCGGGTCCTTCCTGGATCTCGGCACCGGTGATTTTGACGAAGGCCGCGCGCATGTCGGGCGCGCCGCTGCGCGCCAGGATCTCGGTGGCGAGACCTTTCTCGAGCACCTTGCCCTCATGCAGGATCACGACCGAGTCGCTCTTGGCTATCTCGTCGATGAGATGCGTCGTCCAGAGGACGCCGACGCCTTCGCTCGCCACGAGGCTGCGGACCTGGGCAATGATGTCGGCGCGCGCCTTGACGTCGAGGCCGACGGTCGCCTCGTCGAGCAGCAAAAGCTCGGGCCGGTGCAGGAAGGCCCGGGCGATTTCGACGCGCCGGACATAGCCGCCGGAGAGATTGCGCACTTTTTCCGTGGCGCGTTCGGCGAGGCCGGCGCGCGCCAGCACGCTCCGCGCCCGGCGCTTGGCTTCTTGCGGCCCGATGCCGTGCAAGGCGGCGTGATAGACGAGGTTTTGCATGACCGTGAGTTCGAGATCGAGGGTGCGCGGTTGGAAGACCACGCCGAGGCGGCGCAGCGCCTCGCCCGGCTGGCGGCCGACGTCATAGCCGAAAATGTCGATCGAGCCGCTGCGCGTCGCATAGAGCCGCGTGATCAACGAAAAGAGCGTGCTCTTGCCGGCGCCGTTGAGGCCGAGGAGAACGGTGAAGCTGCCCGGTTCGACGACGAAAGAGACATCGTCGAGCGCTTTGCGCTTGCCATAGAAATGGCTGACGCCGGCGACCTCCAAGGCGGCGGTGCGCAGCACGTCCTTCTCGCGCGTCACTGTCTCATCCAAGGTCAAGATGTTTTTCCTTTTGGGACGTTACTGACTTCGACCCCCAAATGGAAAGATCCGACCCGGACCGGGCGGAATGCAGGTCTTTGGGGCGAGCATCTAGCATAGAGGACGTTTCGCATTCGGAAGATTGTTGTAAGAAACGTCCTGCTGCGCCGCGAAACGAGCGACGCCGCCGGCCTCGCCTGGCCGGCCCCACGTAGATGAGCGCGGGCGCGACGCTTATCAAGCCGCGAGCCGTTTCGCCGATCACAATGCGGCGAGAGAAGCGGCGCTCACGCCCGCCGGGACCGCCCGGAATAGGGCGAGAATTGCCGCTTCGTTCGGCTCGGGCGCGACGACGACTTTCGGCAGAGCCGCCAAGGGCGCCGCGACGTCGTCCGAGATTGCCACGTGGATGAGCGGCGCAAGGTCGAGCTGGGCGTCCGCGGCAAGGCCCAGGAAAATTTCCGCGCTGCGCCGGGAAAAATGCACGATCGCGTCGATCTCGCCGGCCCTCAGCCGCGAAAGCGCATCGTCCGAAAGGCTTGGCGCTCGCTGCGCGAGATAAGTTTCGGCGACGTCGAGGGTGAGACCGAGATCGAGGCAAAAGCTTTCGATCTCGCTCTTGCGGTCGCGCCCGGCGAGATAAAGGACGCGTTGCGGCGGGGCGAGCGTCTCGCCAAGCACCGAGCAAAGCGCTTTCGAGTCGAGGGTTGCGCGCAATGGTCCTTCGAAGCCTCTGAGGCGCGCCGCCTCCGCGGTCATTGCGCCGACGACGAAGAGCGGAAAGAGCCGCAGCGTTTCGGGCAGCGGCCAGTCGCGTGCGAGGTTCAAAGCTTCGAAGGCGCGCGCGCTTGTTGCGACGATCGCGTCGATGACGCCATGCGGCCACGCCGCTCCACTCGGCACGATTTCGATGACCGGCGACAACACGCAAGCGTGCCCAAGCTCGGCGAGTTTTTCGGCGGTGCGGAGCCCTTCGTCCCAGGGCCGGGTCAGCAAAACGATCACCGCCTCACCTCGCAAGCAAGTCCTGCGGCGCGCGGGCGAGCAAGTCGCGCGCCGCGGTTTCGCCGAGCCTTTCGGCTTCGCCGACCGGCCCGCTGATGTGCGTTTCGAAAAACTCAGAGCCGTCGGGCCGCAGGACGATTGCATGCAGCGCCAACCTTGTCCCTTCGAGTCGGGCGTGACCGCCGATGGGCGTGCGGCAGGAGCCGTCGAGCACGCGCAGCAAGGCGCGCTCGCAAGAAAGCGCCACGCCCGTGGCCGGATCGAGAATCGGCGCGAGCCGGTTGACGATCGCCGCGTCGTGGCGCCGCGCGGTGATGCCGATGGCGCCTTGGCCGACCGCCGGCACGAAGTCGGCGCAATCGAGGATCTTGGTGGCTCTCTGCGCCAGCCCGAGCCGGATAAGGCCGGCGAGCGCCAGGAGGGTCGCGTCGATTTCGCCGCGCGAAAGCTTCGCCAGCCGCGTCTCGACGTTGCCGCGCAGCAAAGCGACGTCGAGATCCGGCCGGAACCGCTTGACCAGCGCGGCGCGGCGCGGCGAGGCGGTGCCGAGGCGCGCGCCTTCCGGCAGGGCGCCGAGATCGGCGGCCTTCTCCGAGATGAAGACATCGCGTGGGTCCTCGCGCGGCAGATAGCCCGCGATCTCGACCGACTGTGGCAGGAAGGTCGGCAGATCCTTGGCCGAATGGACGGCGATGTCGATGTCGCCGCGTTCGAGCGCGATGTCGAGCTCTTTGGTGAAGAGACCTTTGCCGCCCGCCTCGCTCAAAGGGCGATCCTGGATTGTGTCGCCCGTGGTCTTCACGCTGACGATTTCGAAATGGCCGGGATGGATCGCGGCGAGGCGGCGCTCGACATCGCGGGCTTGCGCCAGAGCCAGCGGGCTGCCGCGCGTGCCAATTTTCAGGATCGAGAGTGCCGAAGACGACGGATGGAGTGAAGGAATGGCCGATTTCCTTGCTATTTTGGCTTCTTGACCGCTCTAGTCTAATTTCTGCACCAAAAGCAGGTCTGGCGCCACGCCAAGACTTCATGGGATTTCATCCTATGCCTATCTGGGGCATGTCGCGCCGGCAAATCCGGCGGGCGGCGACGGTGAATGGTTCGGCTCATGCGCGTACTCGGTATTGAAACGACCTGCGATGAGACGGCGGCGGCGGTCGTGCGCTCGAAGCCGCAGGGCGGCGGCGAAATTCTCGCCAACGAAATCATGAGCCAGATCGCCGAACATCAGGCCTATGGGGGCGTCGTGCCCGAACTTGCGGCGCGCGCCCATATCGACGTCCTCGACCGGCTCATTCAGCGCGCGCTCGACGACGCCAAGCTCACGCTCGCCGATCTCGACGGCATCGCCGCCGCCGCTGGGCCGGGGTTGATCGGCGGCGTGATTGTCGGACTGACCACCGCCAAGGCTCTGGCGCTGGCGACGCGCAAGCCTTTCGTTGCCGTCAATCACCTCGAAGCGCACGCGCTGACGGCGCGTCTCTCCGCGGGGCTCGACTTTCCTTACCTTCTGCTTCTTGTCTCCGGCGGCCACACGCAGCTCGTCGCGGTCAAGGGCGTCGGCGAATATCTGCGTCTCGGCGCGACGCTCGACGATGCGGCGGGCGAGGCTTTCGACAAGGTCGCCAAAATGCTCGGTCTCGGCTATCCGGGCGGTCCGCTCGTCGAACGCGCGGCGCTGAAAGGCAATGCGCTGCGTTTCGACCTGCCGCGCCCCATGCTCGGCCGCCCGAAGCCCGACTTCTCGTTCTCCGGCTTGAAGACGGCCGTGCGTCTCGAAGCCGAGCGCATCGCCCCCTTGAGCGGGGCGGATGTCGCCGATCTCTGCGCGTCGTTTCAGGCGGCGGTCATCGATACGCTCGTCGACCGGCTGCGCGCCGCGCTGCGCGTCTTCGGCGAGAGGCTTGGCGCTTGCCACACGCTGGTGGTGGCGGGCGGCGTCGCCGCCAATGCCGCGATCCGCCGCGCCCTCACGCGCTTTTGCGGCGAAAGCGGCTTGCGTCTCGTCGTCCCGCCCATTCCGCTCTGCACCGACAATGGCGCAATGATCGCTTGGGCGGGTATAGAGAGGCTGATGCTCGGGCTGCACGACGACATGACCTTCGCGGCACGGCCGCGTTGGCCGCTCGATTCGGACGCGGACGGCGCGCATCACGGAAAAGCATAGATCCAAGCGCAGGGCGAAGCGAAGCCGCGAGGGCCGGCGCAGCCGGCCCAGATCGAGGAGTTTGGAATGGCGGAGCACGAGCGCCAAATCGCAGTTCTCGGCGCCGGTGCCTGGGGAACGGTTCTCGCCAATCTCGCCGCGCGCCGCGCCCGCGTCAGCCTCTGGGCGCGCGACGCCGATCATGCGGCCGAGATGGCCGCGACCGGCGTCAATGCGCGCCGCCTGCCGGGCGTGGCCCTCGAACTCAACGTACGCCCGACGGACTCGCTCGCCAAGGCCGCCGAGGCCGAGGTGATCTTTCTTGCCGCGCCGACGCAGACGCTGCGCGAGGTTTGCGAAGCTTTGGCGCGCTTTGCAAAGCCCGGCACTCCTATCGTGATTTGCGCCAAGGGCATCGAGGCTGCGAGCGGGCTTTTCCCGAGCGAGATCCTCGCCGAAATCTTGCCTGGAAATCCGCCGGCCGTGCTTTCCGGGCCGAGCTTTGCGACCGATGTCGCCAAGACTTTGCCGACCGCGGTCACGCTCGCCGCGCAGGACGAGGAGCGCGCCGCGGCACTCGCCCGGACCTTGGCCGCGCCCTGGTTCAGGCTCTATCATTCGCGCGACATCAAGGGCGTCGAGATCGGCGGCGCGGCCAAGAACGTGCTGGCGATCGCCAGCGGCATTGCCGCGGGGCGCGGATTCGGGGCGAGCGCCGGGGCGGCGCTCATCGCGCGCGGCTTCGCCGAACTGCTGCGCTTCGGGCGCGCCTATGGCGCCGATCCCGCGACGCTTACCGGCCTTTCGGGCCTCGGCGATCTCGTGCTGACCTGCGGTTCGCACCAATCGCGGAATTTTTCCTTTGGCTTCGCGCTCGGCCGGGGCGCGAGCGTCGCGATGGCGAGCGCCGACGGCAAGCTGCATGAAGGGGTCTCGACCTGTGCGATTCTCGTCGATCTGGCGCTGCGCAAGTCGGTCGACATGCCGATCTCGGCCGCCGTCGAAGCGGTGCTTTCCGAGAGGATCGGCGTCGACGCGGCGATCGAAGCCCTGTTGGCGCGGCCCGCGAAGCCCGAAGTCGCGACTGGCAATATCGGCGCCCGGCTTTATGAATGAGCGCGGCATGAATGAGCGTGGCGTGGGAGGTTCACATGGCCCATTGGTTGCTCAAGAGCGAACCCTCAAGCTGGTCATGGCGCCAGCAGGTCGAGGCCGGCGCCAAGGGCACGTCGTGGAACGGCGTGCGCAACCATGCCGCCAAACGGAATCTGCAGGCGATGCAGGTCGGCGACCAGGCCTTCTTCTATCATTCGGGCGAAGGCAAGGAGATCGTCGGCATCGTCACGATCGCCAAGCCTTATTATCCCGACCCGACCGACAAGACCGGCGTGTTCGGCATGGTCGACGTGCGCGCCGAGAAGCCCTTGAAGACGCCGGTGACGCTTGCCGCGATCAAGGCCGAGCCGCGCTTGAAGAACATGGCGCTCGTCAAATATTCGCGCCTCTCGGTGCAGCCCGTCAGCGAGGCCGAATGGAAACTCGTCGGCAAGATGGGCGGCGTGTGAGCGCGCGCCCGCAGCTTGGATTCGCCGCATGATCCGCTCCGCGCTGATGAACGTGATGACGGCCGCCGCCTTGAAGGCGGGGCGCGGCTTGAAGCGCGATTTTGGCGAAGTCGAAAATCTGCAGGTCTCGGTCAAAGGCCCCGGCGATTTCGTCTCGGCCGCCGATCGCAAGGCCGAGAAGATTCTCTTCGACGAACTCGCCAAGGCGCGCCCCGGCTATGGATTCGTGATGGAGGAATCGGGCGTCATCCAAGGAACCGACAAGAGCCATTGCTGGTATATCGATCCGCTCGACGGCACGGCGAATTTTCTT
>JASHVQ010000045.1 GCA_030044485.1 Methylovirgula sp.
TCGACGACTTCGACGGTTTGTCCGGCGCGCGCCAATTCATAAGCGACGGCGAGGCCGACGACGCCGGCCCCGATGACGCGAATTTTCTGGGAGGATGCGTCCATGACCATCCCTACGCCAGTGCGAACTGGATCAGGTTCGAAGGGTCGCCGGGCCGCTCATCGAGCGCTGCCGGCCTCTCAGCCCCCTGACGGGGATCCCCTAGGTGCGACGGTTAAATAGGCCCGCGCGGCGGGCGGCGTCAAGGCGCCCGTGCTCATTGCGTCGCTTGCGCGTTTTTTCCCGCGGGGCTCGCATTCGCCTGCATCACGGCGCGATAAGCGTTGACGAGCCCCGCGCCATAGTCGGAACTGTGCGCGGCGGGGCCGAGCCGCTTGGCCGTGGCCATGATGAGCGCGCGGATCTCCTTGGGCTTCAGCGCGCCGTTGCGTTCGAGCAGCAGGGCGACGACGCCGCTCACATGCGCGGCGGCGACCGAAGTCCCAGTCGTGATGTCGTAGGATTGGCCGGGCGCCACGGCGAGGATTTCGACGCCCGGCGCGGCGACCGCGATATAGGCGCCGCGATTGGCCATCGCAAAGAGCGCGTCATGGCTGTCGGTCGCGGTGACCGCGATGACGTCGGGATCGGCCGCCGGATAGAGCGGCGGCGAAGTCGGCCCGGCATTTCCGGCCGCGGCGACGAGCACCATGTCTTTGGCATAGGCCGCCGCCAGCATTCTTTCCATGAGCGGATCGGCGGGACCGACGAAGCTCATGTTCACGATGCGCGCGCCATTGTCGGCCGCCCATTGCAGGCCCTTGCAGATGGCGAAGGACGTCCCCTTGGCGCCGCGCGGCGTTTCGTCGAAGGCGCGCGCCGCCAGAATTTCCACGTCCGGCGCCACGCCCAAGAGTTTGCCATGCGCGGCGATCGCGCCCGCCATAGCGGTGCCGTGCGCATCCGGAATCTCGACGCTGTCGAGCGCGTCGTAGCCTCTGACAACGGCGCCGTTGAGGTCCGGATGCTTGGCGTCGATCTGCGAATCGATGACCGCGACGAGAATGTTCTTGCCCGTCGCCAGGCGATGCGCCTCCTCGATTTGCAACTTGCCCAGCACATATTGAGCCGAATCGCCCTGCTTCGCCTCCGTCGCCGGCTGATCCTGCAGCGTGAAAACATAGTTGGGCTGCACGCTGGCGACGATACGCTCGCCGGACAGCGCGCCCACCACGTTCACAACCGAACGGCCGGCGCCGACATGCCAGCGATAGATCGCGCTGCCGATCAGCGAGAAATCCTGCGATTCGAGCTTATGCAGGCCGTAGCGGCGCGCCAGGCGATCGATCGCCTGCGTCGAGGCTCCGGAGACGAATTCGGTGATGACCTCGTCCGGTACGAAGCGCCACTCGCCGCGCGGCACGCCCGCATTGCCATTGCCGCCGCCGCGCGCGGCATAAATTTGCGCGGCGCCGCCGTGCAGGATCAACCGGCCGTTCAGCCAGTGACGCCCCGGGCAGCCGCGTTCGCTGCAAGACGGTCGGCCGGCGCCGGGGATCCAAGGTGTCGTCGAAGAGGCGCCATAGGCACCCGTCTCTCCAAGGCCGACCCCGACGCCCAAACCGCCCCGCGCTCCCATGCCATCCGAGCGGCCCATGCCGCTTATGCCGCTGAGGCCGCCGGCTCCGCCGAGGCCGCTGAGGCCGCTGAACCCGCCGGCCGTCTGCGCCGCGGCCGGGCGCGCGGCGCCGGTACAAAGCATGGCGGCGAGCAAGCCCGAGAACAGCAACGGGGCCGCGCGGCGCAAAATCCTCAATGAGCTTTGCATGGCCTATCCTCAAATTCCGCCCGAAAGATCACTCCGTCATGGCGACGAAGCCGACGACCTTGTCGTCCTGCAGGCGCTTCACGACCGCGGCGAGATCCGTTTCCGAGAGCTTTTTCGGCGCGACACGCACCCGGTACAATCCGCCCGCCATCGGGCCCTCCACTATGCTGAATTTGTCGGTCTCCAATAATTGCGCGACATCAGCGGCTTCGGCCTGCGGCCGAAAGCGGATAAGCACATAGGCGCCTTCGCTTTCGACGCTGTTCGGTACCGAGGCGGTCGCAAAGCCGCCGCCCGCGCCCTTCTCATGGAGCATCATACCGCCAATCACGCCCGCCTGCAGCATGAGGACGAGCGCCGCGGCGAGCGCCGACCAAGCCATGGTGCGCGGCGAAAGAGACGCGAAGAATTCCGCGATGCGCGCGCCCGGCTCGAACGAGGCCCGCGGCTGGCGCGCCGGCTCGGCATCGATCTTGGCAAAGAGCCCCTGCATGGCGCGCGCCGACGGTGCGCCCAAGGTCTCGTTGAGGTTGATCGTCTGAGCAAGCTCTTCGCGCACCAATTCGTAGTGGCGCGCGAGCTGGGGATCGCCGGCAAGCGCCGCTTCGACGCGCTGCGCCTCGCGCGGGCCGAGCGTGCCGGCCGCGTGCCAGGGCAGCAGCTCCTCGATCTCGTTGCGTTCGTCCACCGTCATCATGGCCAACCTCGATCGATTCCGCGCTCTTTCAAGAGCTCCGATAATTTCTTGCGCGCGTAGAACATGCGTGTCTTCACGGTCGCTTCCGGAATGCCGACGATCTTGGCGACCTCTTCCACCGACTTCTCGTGGTAGTAGACGAGATCGACGACTTCGCGATGCTCGACCGAGAGCTTCTCCAAACATTGCCGCAAGATCGCACCTTTGTCCTTCTTTGCCAGCGCGACCTCCGGATCGTCGGTTTGATCCTCGATCGCCCCGGCCGCCTCTTCGTCCAATTCCTCTTCCGGCCGGCGCCGCAGCGCCGAAAGCGCCTTGAATCGCGCGATGCCCAACAGCCATGTCGAGACGGCCGAGCGGCCCTCGAACTTTCCCGCCTGCCGCCAGACATCGAGGAACACGTCGCCGATCAGGTCTTCGGCCGTGGCCTCGTTGCGCACGATGCGCAGCGCGAAGCGGTAGACCTGGACATGATGGCGCGCGAACAGCACCTGCATGGCGAGCCGGTCGCCATTGGCGATCCTTCCGATCAGAACGTCGTCCGAAGTCGTCTGCACCGGCATGGCTGTCGGCTCAAAAATTGGTCGCTGGCGGCCATCCGCCGGTTCAATGCAGATCGAAGAAAATTTCCGTGATCCGGCCCGGGCCGCTCCGCCGGGCTTTTAGCACATTTCTGCTCTTCCAGCCGTTTCAGGCGCTTATGCAGGAAAGCGCGGCGCGCGAGACGCAGATGCGGGGCGCGGGAATTACGCCTGAACCTTTTTCCGCCGTTTGCGACCAATGGGCATTGGACTTCCAACCCGGAGAACGACGATGTCACGCAAACTCATCACGCTTACGGCTGTTGCGGCTATCGCCGCCTCCAGCTTTGCCATCGACTCTTCCTATGCCCGCGGCAGCTTCGGGCATTTCGGCGGCGGCGGTTTCGGCCGCATGGGCGGTTTCGGCCGCGTGAGCGGCTTCAGCCGCATGGGCAGCACCCGTTTCGCCAGCTTCGCGCGTCACAACAGGCGCTTGATTCCCATCCTCAACCCCGGCCTTCCCAGCCATCCCCACCCGATTCCGATCGGCTGGCCGCATGGCTGGCATCACCACCACTGGCACTGGGTGTTCCGTGGCGGCAGCTGGGTCTTCATCGACGACGTGATCGTCGATGCCGATCCGGTCGTTGCGACCCCCGACCCCGGGCTGTGCACCTGCCTGACCAAGACCTATACGCCGAACGGTCTGGTGGTGTTCTCGGATATTTGCACGAAGGAATCGGCAAGCGCGCGGGTCGGCGAGAACGCCGCCGACGCGATCCAGGGCTCGACGACCGACGCGGCTCAGGCGGCGGTCTCCAGCGCGCCGCCGGCCGCAAGCGCCGACGCCGCGCCGGCGCCGAGCGCCACGACCTCGCAGACG
>JASHVQ010000046.1 GCA_030044485.1 Methylovirgula sp.
CGATAAGTTCACGGCGGCGGGGACGC
The DNA here is from genome assembly GCA_030044485.1 of Methylovirgula sp. Taxonomy (GTDB): domain Bacteria; phylum Pseudomonadota; class Alphaproteobacteria; order Rhizobiales; family Beijerinckiaceae; genus Methylovirgula. Next base: position 27 of record JASHVQ010000046.1, read on the forward strand.
GGCATCGGGCCGATATGCGCATCGGACAAATGGGCGAGGACGAGGCTCATTTGCTGCGCTCCAGGCCGAGACCGCAATAAAGTCAGGCGTTGCCGATGAGAATTCCGGCGGCGAGAACGATGACGCCGCCCAGCACGATCTGGAAAATCGCCTGCAGCAACGGCGTGTCCATATAATGTGCTCTAACCCAGGCGATAAGCCAAAGTTCGACGAAAACGACGGCGCCGGAAATCGCGGTCGCGATGACGAAGCCATTGGGCAGGCTGTTGGGGACGAGGTAGGGCAAAGTATGCCCGAGGCCGCCGACCGCGGTCATGAGGCCGCAGATGGGGCCGCGCAGCCATGGCGAGCCGCGCCCCGTCAAGGCGCCGTCGTCCGACAGCGCCTCGGCAAAGGCCATGCTGATGCCGGCGCCGACGGATGCAGCCAAGCCGACGAGGAAGGTCGCCCAGGTATTATGGGTCGCAAAAGCCGCCGCAAAGAGGGGCGCCAGCGTCGAGACCGAGCCATCCATCAGCCCGGCGAGACCGGGCTGGACGTATTGCAGCACGAACATGCGCCGCTCGGTCTCTTGCTCCTTGTCGCGCTGCGCCTTGGGCAGGGCTTCGCTCTCGATTTCGCCGGCAAGGACTTCGTGGCTCTTTTCGACTTGCGCGAGATCGCCAAGCAGCCTGCGGATATCCGGATCCTTGGCGCGCGCCGCGGCGTGCATGTAGAAGCCGTAGGCCTCGGCCTCGCGAATTTCGACTTCGTTGCGGATCGCATCGATCGGCAGATTGCGCACCAGCCAAACGGGGCGGCGCTTCAAATAGCCGCGCACGTCGGTGCGGCGGATCGGCAACAGGTTGGGCCCGAACTTTTCGTGATATTTCTGCACAAGCGTGTCGCGATGCGAAGCCTCGACCTTCGCCATGTTCTCGAACATGGCCGCGGTTCCCGGGTAGCGCTCGCGTAAATCTTCCGCAAAAGAGAGATAGACGCGGCGGTCTTCGTCCTCTGCGTCGATGGCAACGGCGAGAATCTCTCTTTCGCTGAGCTGCGAAAAACGCTTCAACGCTAATCTCCTGAGAATTGGACCGGCGCGCGCCCGGGCGCAGTTCAAATCTAGTTTTGAATTATTCTAATCTAGTTTGGACTGGCGTTCCATGCAACCGGCGCGGCGGACGCGGGGATGAGATTTTCAGCCTATCTGGGCCGCCTGGCGGCCCTCGGCGCCGAGCGTGCAAGGCGCATTCTTCAGCCGCTGCGACTCGGCGTCCGTGGCCTCGTCATCGATCAAGCGGGGCGCGTCCTGCTTGTCCGACATACCTATATTTCCGGCTGGTATCTGCCGGGCGGCGGCGTTGAGCCTGGCGAGTCGGCCAAGGCGGCTCTGGCCCGCGAACTTCGCGAGGAGGCAGGCGTCGAGGTCGGCGGGCCTTGCCTCTTGCACGGGATCTTCTTCAATCCGAGAGCTTCGCGCCGCGACCATGTCGCCTGCTACATCGTGCGCGATTTTCAAATCGTACCGCGCGAACCAGATTTGGAAATTGCCGAGGCGCGCTTCTTTCCCGCCGGCGCTTTGCCCGCTGACACGAGCCCGGCGACGCGCGCAAGACTTGAAGAGGCTCTGAAAGGCGTACCGCTTTCCGACACTTGGTAGGCGGTTTGCGACGTGCACGCCGCGATGTTAGAGGCAGGCGCGCCATGTCCGATCTCACTCTCGTCCTTGTTCCGCAGCAGCCGGCCGATCAAGCCGCGATCGAGAAACTCGACGAACGCGTGTTCGGTCCGGGCCGTTTTGCGCGTTCGGCCTATCGGTTGCGCGAAGGCGTTGCGGCGGATCTGAGTCTTTCCTACGTCGCGCGCGTCGGGCGCCTGCTGGTCGGCGCCAATCGCATGACGCACATAAGTTGCGCCGGAAAGCCCGCGCTTTTGCTGGGTCCGCTCAGCGTCGAGCCGGCCTTCCGTTCGGCCGGCATCGGCGAGGCGCTGGTCATGAAGTCGCTCGAGGCGGCGCGTGCCGCCGGCCATCGTCTCGTCCTTCTCGTCGGCGACATGGCCTATTACGGCAAGATGGGATTTGAACCGGTCCCGGACGGCAGGCTCCTCTTCCCGGGTCCGGTCGATCCCGAGCGTCTGCTCTATTGCGCCTTGACGAAAGGCGCGTTGGACGGCGTTAAGGGGCGCGTCACGCGCGTCGTCTGAGCGGCCAGCCTCAACGCGAAGGGCCGACGAGAATCGTGGCAACCGGCGCGCCGGGAATGTCGCGATCGACGGGTTTCAGGCCGGCCCGGTCGAGCGCGAGGAAAATAGACGCATCCGCCGGCACATCGTGGTCGTAGATGACCACGAGGCCGGGCTCCGCCGTCTCGCCGGGGTCGCCTCGGCCGACGGCCACCCAGGCGCCGGCGTCTTTCAGCGCAACGACGAGCTGATCCGCGAATCGTTCCGCTTCGCCAGACCGGAATGCGACCACGGACACCTTCGCCTCGCGCAGCACGCGGTGCAGGATGACGTCGCGCTGCGCATCGCTCAAGCTGCGTTCGCCGGAGCTTGCCGAAACCGCAACGGGCTCGGTCGACGCGGCGCTCGCCGGCGGTGCGGCGCACAGCAGCAAGAAGAGCCAGCCGAACAAAGTTGTCAGGCGCGCGGCGCCTGCTCGCATCTCGCCCAAGGCTTCCACCGTCGATGGCGATAGACGCGCGCTTGCCGCGGGCGCCGTTACGGCTCGAGGACCGAATCCCAGTAGAGATAGTCCATCCAGCTTTCGTGGAGATAATTGGGCGGGAATAGCCGACCGTTCTGGTGAAGATCGCTGACGGTCGGCCGGTAGGGATGGCGCGTCGGCCACATGTTCGCTTCGGTCGCCAGCCTGTCGCCTTTGCGCAGATTACAGCAGGAACAGGCGGCGACGACATTTTCCCAGGTCGTCGTGCCGCCTTTCGAACGCGGCACGAGATGGTCGAAGGTCAGTTCGTCGCGCGCCCCGCAATATTGGCAACTGAACCGATCGCGCAAGAACACATTGAAGCGCGTGAACGCCGGATGGCGCGAGGGCCTGATGTAGGTCTTCAGCGAAACGACCGAAGGCAGGCGCATCTCGAAACTCGGGCTGCGCACGGTCCGGTTGTAATGCGAGACGATGTTGACCCGCTCGAGGAAGACCGCCTTGATCGCGTCCTGCCAGCACCACAGCGACAACGGATAATAGCTCAACGGCCGGAAATCGGCGTTGAGAACAAGAGCCGGACAACCTTCCGGCGATACCATAGGCTGGCAGTGAACTGTCAAACCTGGCACCTCTTACAAGCGTCCCGCCATGGCCGCGCGAGCCGCTGCGATCCTCCAAAACCCGCGAAGTTAATTTCCCGGGCTCCGGTCTCCCTATCTTTCCATGGGCGCCCGCTTCGGCGGTCCAATCGCCCGAAAATCCTCTAAATGACCTCCGTCCGTAAGGCAAATGGCCTTGAGTTGAGCTTACATGAGTCGGTGACGGCAATGTGAAGCAAAGCGCCTCTTTCAGCGTGTCGGAACCGGTGTCCCGCTCCGGTAGTCGTAGAAGCCGCGCTGCGTCTTGCGGCCGAGCCAACCGGCCTCGACATATTTCACGAGCAGCGGGCAAGGCCGATATTTCGAGTCGGCGAGCCCCTCGTGCAGGACCTGCATCACCGAGAGGACCGTATCAAGCCCGATAAAATCGGCGAGCTGCAACGGTCCCATCGGATGGTTGGCGCCGAGCCGCATGGCGGTGTCAATCGCCTCGACCGTGCCGACGCCCTCGTACAGCGTGTAAATCGCCTCGTTGATCATCGGCAGCAGGATGCGGTTGACGATGAAAGCCGGGAAATCTTCGGAAACTGTCGCCGTCTTGCCGAGCCTCGCCACGAATTTCTTGGCGGCGTCGAAGGTCGCATCGTCCGTGGCAATGCCGCGAATAATCTCGACGAGCTGCATGCGCGGCACGGGATTCATGAAATGCATGCCGATGAAGCGCTCGGGGCGGTCGGTCACCGAAGCAAGCCGGGTGATCGAAATCGACGACGTGTTCGTGGCGAGCAGGCATTGGGGGCGCAGCGCGCGGCAAAGGTTCATGAAGATCTTGCGCTTGATCTCCTCGTTTTCGGAGGCGGCCTCGATGATGAGATCGCAATCGGCGAAGGCCTCGTAGTCGAACGCCGGCGCGATGCGCTCCATGGCCGCGACGCGCGTTCCCTCGTCGAGTTGTTTGCGCTCGACGAGGCGGGTGAGATTGCCGCCGAGCGTCGCTAGGCCGGCGTTGATCCGCTCTTCGGAAATATCGTTGAGGGCGATGTGCATTCCGGCGACCGCGCAAACCTGCGCGATTCCCGCGCCCATTTGCCCGGCCCCGACAATGCCGATTTTGTTGATTTCAGCCATGGGTCTGTCCGCGCGAAAGACGCCGCGCGCCTTGGTTGAGGACAGGCCGCGAGCGGGCGTGTCGTAATCGCCTCGCCTAGGCAAGTCAACGCAAGCTGCCTCGCACGCTCGCGCGGCGGCCGCGAGGATCGGGCGCAAGCGCGGCGTTATCTCGAGCTGAAATGCAGCGGAATGGTGAAATTGCCGCCCGGCACGCCCGCCGGCGGGGGCGGCACGGGATTGGCGCGGCGCACGGTTTCGACCGCCGCCCGGTCGAGAGCCGACGCGCCTGAGCTGCCGATGAGGCGCACCGCGTACACGCGCCCGCCGCGGTCGACCGAAAAGGCGACCGTGGCGGTGCCATTCGCGCCCTGCCCATCGTCCGGATATCCTTTCACGCTGTTGATCCGCTCGACGATCTCGCTCTTCCATGAGGCGGCCGCTTCGCCATTGAAGCCCGCCGTCGGCGCGGCGGCCCTTGCGGCGCGCGGAACGTTGAGGCGCGGCTGCTTGTGCGCCAGCGGCTTTTGTTGCTTGGCCTGATGCTCGACCGGCTTCGGCGGCGGCGGCGCCATCATAACTTCCGCCTGGGGGGCGGTTACGATGTCGGGTGCGACCGGCGCTTGGACATCGGGTTGGGGTTGTTCGAGCGGAGTAGGCGGTGTCTGCTGCTGGACCTGCTGCGGGGTAGGCGGTGTGTCCACCTCCTCCTGCGGCGGGGGCGCAACCGCGATTGGGGCGAGATTGATCATCACCGTGTCGGGCGGGGTGCCGGGCGGCATATCCGAGTGACGCACCAATATGAATGCGACCACCAGGGCGATATGCGCCAGCAGGACGGCAAGGCCGGCAAGGCCCCAGCGCCTGAGGCCATTATCCTCGCGCCGCGGCAGGATGGTGTCGGCAAACATGCTCATGGCGCGGAAGAAGATCCCTGCGCGGCCGGCGCGGCCTCGCTCGCGTCGAGGCCGACGAGCGCGATCTTGAGATAGCCCGCCTTGCGCAGCAGGTTCATCATGTCCATGACCGAGCCATAGGAGATCGACTTGTCGCCGCGCAGAAAGATGCGCTGGCTCTTGTCGCCGCCGCTCGCCGCGTCGAGCGCCGCGCCAAGCGCATCCTGCGCAACTTGTGTCTCGCCGACGGTCAGCGACAAGTCCGGTTTGATGGTCACGAAGATCGGCTTGTCGGGTCGCTGACTCGGCTGCGCGGTGGAGGCGGGAAGATCGACGTTGACGTCGACCGTCGAGAGCGGGGCCGCCACCATGAAAATGATGAGCAGCACAAGCATCACGTCGATGAAGGGCGTGACGTTGATCTCGTGCGACTCGTCGAGGCTATCGTCGCTGGTCGAAAGCTTGACGGCCATCGGCCTACTCCGCCGAGCGGCGCATGCCGACGACCCGCCACTTTTCTTCCTCGACGGCCGATGCTCCGCGGTCGAGATCGCGCGAAACGTGGCGCAGGATTTCCGCCGCGGCGTCGCCGAGCGTGGCGCGGTAGGAGGCGATGCTGCGGGCGAAATAATTGTAGATGATGACCGCCGGGATCGCCGCCACCAGACCGAAACCGGTGGCGAGCAGCGCCTGCGCGATACCCGGCGCCACGACCGCGAGATTGGTCGTGTTCGTCTTCGAAATGCCGATGAAGCTGTTCATGATGCCCCAGACCGTTCCGAAGAGGCCGATGAAGGGCGATGTCGCGCCAATCGTGCCGAGAATGCCGGTGCCGCGGTTCATCCGCCGGCCGGCGCGCGCTTCGATGCGTGCGATGAGCGCCGCGGCGCGCTCCTTGATACCTTCGGCGCCGAGATCTCCGGAGCGATCGACTTCCGCCTCGGCTGCTTCGACCATGCGCACGATCGCGCCTTTCGCGGCATTGAGCTGCTGCGCGGCGGCGGCAAGGCTGGGGGCGCGCGCCAGAATTTCGAGCTGCTGCAGCGCCTGACGCTTGGCGTTGAAAAGCTCGATGCTTTTGGCCAGGTAAATGGTCCAGGTGACGAGCGAGGCGAGCGCCAGACCGATCATGACGATTTTGACGACGATATCGGCGTCGAGGAACATGCCCCATGGCGTGAGATTGTGCGGCAGCAGGTTCGCCGGAACGGGCGC
>JASHVQ010000047.1 GCA_030044485.1 Methylovirgula sp.
CGCCCGCTGGCTCAACACGTTCTCCTTTCTCGAATATATCGGCTTCCGCAAAATCGTGAAAAGCCAGCGGGCCGAGGTTATCAATCGTTCGCTGCTGACGCACGCGCTCGAAGAAGGGCGCCATGCCTTGCTCTTGAAGAAGCTCGCCGTGAAACTCGGCGGCCAGGATTTCGATTTCTACAGGCCCGAGACTCTGCTTTGCCCGGATGCGGCAAAGACCTATTTCCAGGAGCTCGACCACGGCTGCGATGCGAAATTCGCGCATCTGCCGGACACCGAACATTCGAAGCTCGTCTATCTCTACGTGACCTGGCTCATCGAGCGTCGTGCTCTCGATGTCTATGGGCGCTACAAGAACGCTTTGGCCTACTCGGATGTTGCGCCGAAACTCAATGCGCTGCTGGCCGAGGAAGTCGGGCATTTGCGCGCCGTCGAAGCCGGCATCGCGGCGGGAGACCCGCATCACGCGGCGCGCTCCGCCGAATTCGAGGCGCTCGAATCCTCGCTCTATGCCGATTTCATCTCGGCCCTGGCCCGCGAAGTCGCCGCGCAACGCGCCGACGCCTAGCCGCTCGCCGCCCACGCAGCCAATCGACAAGCCCCCAGATGCGCGCCAACGAAGCCGCCATTCTGATCGTTCCCGGCCTCGGAAACTCCGGCCCGGACCATTGGCAAAGCCGCTGGCAGGCGAAGCTTTCGACGGCGCGGCGCGTCGATCAGGACGATTGGGAGCGGCCAAGGCTCGAACCTTGGCGCGGCCGCATACTTGCGGCGGTCGCTGCGGCCGAAAAGCCGGTCGTGCTCGTCGCCCACAGTCTGGGGGCCATTGCGGTCGCGCATGCCGCCCCCGAACTTCAAGGAAAGGTGCGCGGCGCTTTTCTTGTCGCCCCGCCTTCGGCGCGCGCCATCGCGGATCTCCAACAGGTCGACGCCGGATTTGCCGCCGTGCCCTTGGCGCCTTTTCCGTTTCCGGCGGTGGTCGTGGCGAGCCGCGACGACGGCTACGCCCATTACGATGAAGTCGAGGAGCTGGCGCGCGCCTGGGGCGCGGAGATTTCCGACGCCGGCCCGGCTGGCCACATCAATACGGAAAGCGGCCACGGGCCCTGGCCCGAGGGCCTGCTGCGTTTCGCGGAGTTCCTGAAGACGCTCCAGGCTTAATTAACGCGAATAGAACTCGATGACGAGATTGGGTTCCATCAGCACCGGATAGGGCACTTCGCGCGGCAGCGGAATGCGCGTCAGTTTCGCGGTCATCCTGGTGTGATCGACTTCGCAATAGTCCGGCACGTCGCGCTCCGGCAGGTTCGCCGCTTCGAGCACGAGTGCGAGCTGGCGCGAACCTTCCTTGAGTTCGATCGCATCCCCGACCTTCACAAGGTAGGACGGAATGTTGACGCGCCTTCCGTTGACCTTGACGTGGCCGTGGTTGACGAACTGGCGCGCCGCGAAGACGGTCGGCACGAATTTGGCGCGATAGATGATGGCATCGAGCCGGCGCTCGAGAAGGCCGATGAGATTGTCCCCGGAATCGCCCTTCATGCGGATGGCCTCGGAATAATATTTTCGGAACTGGCGCTCCGAGATGTTGCCGTAGTAGCCCTTGAGCTTCTGCTTGGCTTTCAGCTGCGTGCCGAAATCCGAGAGCTTGCCCTTGCGGCGCTGGCCGTGCTGGCCCGGCCCGTATTCGCGCCGGTTGACGGGGCTCTTCGGGCGGCCCCAGATGTTTTGCCCCATACGGCGGTCGATCTTGTATTTGGACTCTGCGCGCTTCGTCATCGCGTCCTCGAAAGTTGCGCCGACGGACGCGCGCGCCAACGCCCGAAAAGGCGCTCGCAAATCGCGTCTCCGCCGGCAAATGGCGGAGGTCCGCGCCCTCCTCTGCGGGGCTTGGCCCTGCCGACAGGCGGTTCTCAAGGGGCAGATACCGAAGAGATCGCCGCGGGTGCGCCGCGGCGCAAGCCGCCGCGGATCGGCCGCCCAGGGCGGCCGAGCGGCAGGCTGTAAAAAGCCGGGGGCGCAAAGTCAAGCCCGCGCCCATCTTCAGCAATCGACGACGATCCGGCTCAAGGCATGCGCCTGGCAGGCGAGGATAATGCCCGCCGCCTTTTGCTCGGGGGTAAGCACGAAATCGCAATCGATGCCGACCTCGCCGCCGAGCAGCTTCACTTTGCAGCGCCCGCAGACGCCGGCCCGGCATCCGTGGTCGAGCGCAACTCCCGCGCCAAGCGCGGCTTCCAGAATTGTGGCGTTTCCCGAGGCGATCGCGGCGCGGCCGGAACGTGCGAAACGAATAGCATATTCGGCGCCGCTTCGCGCCTTCGTTTCGGACTTCCCGCCGAAGGCTTCGACCTCGATATGCGCGGCGGGCACGCCGAGCTGGTGCAGGATCCGCTGGACCGAGATCGCCATCGCGGTCGGCCCGCAGAGATGCACGCGGCGTCCAGCGATGTCGGGTATGACCGAGCGCAGCCATTCCGCCGAAAGCCGGCCGCGCGCACCCTCCCAATCTCGGTCATCCGAAGTGATCGTGATATGCACGCGCAGCGCCGGATATTCGTGCTGCAATTCGGCAAGCTCCTGCCGGAAGACGATGTCGCGCGACGTCTTGACCGAATAGACGAGATCGATCTTTCCCGGCCATTTGCGCGCGGCGAGATAGCGGATCTTGGACATCAGCGGCGTAATGCCGACGCCGCCGCCGATCAGGACGATTTCGTCCGCGCCCTCGCCGTCGAAGGCAAAACGTCCCATCGGCCCCGAGATCGCCAGCCGCGATCCGGGCGCAATGCGATCGTGCAGCGCCGCTGAGGCAGATCCCTCGCGCTTTACCGTGATTTCGCAATAATCCCGGCACGAAGGCGAGGAGGCGATCGTGTAGCAACGTTGGACGGCATCCAATCCGCGGTCCATGGAGACCGTTACGAACTGGCCGGGAAGAAACCGGAAAGGGATGTTTGCTTCGCTTGGGTGGCGTAGACGAAACGTTTTGACGCTCGGCGTCTCGTCGCGGATCGAATCGACGACAAGTTCGCCCGACCAGAAGTCGGAATGCCGGCCGTTGGGCCTGGAAGGGACGCGAGAATTCCCTTCCGGAACGTCGAGGATCTCGATGCGGTCGCCGATGCGAATCGACTTGCCGCCCTGGTCCCCGTGGGCGCGCGTATTGATCGCCACACGATAGAAATGATTGAAGCGTTCGCGGCTCGACCAAAGGGGAAGCGTTCGCCCGCGAAGCTCGCTGAATCTGCGAACGAACGTGTCGTCGCCCACGCCTGTCAAGGGATCTCGCGGCGGCACGACGCAACGTTGACAAGGATTGACCCCATCGAAGACGGCATCGCCGATACGAAACCGCACCAAAGTGCCCGCGGCAGCGAAGAGCCGGTCTTCCCAAAAGGTCGGGACGCCGCCGATTTCGATGTTGGTGCGAAACCGCGCCCTGATCTGCTCGGTCGGCAAATCGAACCAAGCGCCGATTTCAGCCAAGGTCGCGTCGCTGATGATGGTGGGCCCCGGCGATTCCGTGTCGTCGGGGAACCCTTGATCTTGGTTCCGCCGGAAGGACACCGGAAATCCGAAATACTCGCCGAGCCAGCGCTCTAGCTCAAGACGGTCGCCTTCAAGCGAGAAACTGCGGCTGCCGAGCCCTCGGCCGTTCTCGTCGCTCAGCGTTACGACATCGGCCGCCAGGTCAAAGCGGGCGCGCAGGCGATGCACGGCCGCATAACGCTTCCCGTTGACGAATTTTTGGTTGGCGTCGAAGAGCCCGAAAGTTCGGTCGTGTTCGAGAGCGCCGCTCGCAAGCACGCGCGCCTCTTTGACCTCGACAGCATCCAGCGATTTGATCGGAAAAATCAGAATTCGCGAGAGGAAGGCCTCGGTCTCGGGCATGATCCATTACGACTAGCGACGATCAGGCCAAATGCGCTGCCCGCACTGTCAGGGAGAAGCCTAAGTCGCCACTTTTGTCGCCTGAGTCAGAATTCGCAATGGTGGCGGGCTTATGGGGAGTCCCGTGGCCCCTGAAACGTCCAGATTCGCATTAATTAGCGGGGCCAGAGGCTCAACCTTAAGGCGTCGGATCCTTCGGCCGCCCGCCCGGCCGTTCCCTTCGAGATCCGCTCGCAGGCCCGCCGGGCGCGTTGCGTCCGGCCCTCCCAATGCCAAAGCCCGTGGTATTCCAAGCCCCAAAATTCTCGAACTCACCCCTCAACTTAAATTCGCGGACAGGTAAGCGCTTCGCGCCCATGCGCGCATTGATAGAGCCGGCCAATCGCCATACGTAACAATCAATTGGCGCTCCTACAAAAAGCGCGTCAGTTTCCGGCAAGCTGTATCGATAACGATACGGCTTGAACATCAACATCAACGTCAACATTCAACAGGGAGGAACACATGGCAAAGATCATTTGTGTTCTCTACGACGATCCCGTCGATGGCTATCCAAAGACCTACGCACGCGACTCCATTCCGGTCATCAAGACTTATCCCGACGGCCAGACGACGCCGACGCCCGAGAAGATCGATTTCAAGCCGGGCGAATTGCTTGGCAGCGTTTCCGGCGCGCTGGGGCTGAAGAAATGGGCCAAGGACAACGGCCACCAGCTCATCGTGACATCCGACAAGGAGCCGCCGAATTCGACGCTCGACCGCGAACTGCCTGACGCC